>NZ_JBIAPW010000030.1:57727-100215 GCF_042888505.1 Streptomyces sp. NPDC002870 | reverse complement strand
CACGAACCACCACCGCCCTGATGCAGCGTCAGCCCACTAGACTCGAAACAGGCACGCTGACCAGGACAAATGGAGAAACGCAACTGGAGTACTAGCAGGATTCGAACCCACGACACCCGCTTTAAGGAGCGAGGAGGGGCGAGTTGGGCCCTGATCTGCGGGTCGGCGTCTTCGGCGGAAGCTGGCCGCGCTTCCTGCCGGCCGCCGCAGTTCCCCGTGACTCCCCGCCTGATCTGGCACGGTTGTGGCACGGGGAACATCTGATCCGTAGCCGAATCGGTCAGCGACGGTCATACCGGCCGCTTCACGGTCCCGGAATGACATTGCCGGCGTGTGGGCGCGGGCGGGCGACGACGTGCGGCCCCGGTGGCGTAGACATGGAGGGGCAAGCGCGGCGGCGTCCGGCCGGCGCCGCCGCACTCCGTGCGGCACTCCCTGATCTCTGATCAGACTGCTACCGCAGTTCAGGAGGCCGGGAAAGCAGACGCTCGATGCGTCAAATGGACCGGCTGCTCAATCGCCGCCCGCGCCGTGAGTGATCAGAGCCGTTGATGTCAGATCTGGATGTCAAAGACCCCCAGCCTTGATCGGCTGGGGGTCTTCTCGCTGGAGCCTCCTGTCGGGTTCGAACCGACGACCCCCGCTTTACAAGTTCGAGCGGCTGACCACAACACCTGTACTTCGAGCCTGCAGAGCGATCCAACAGGGACGCAGGAGAGTGCCCGTGACTGCACCTGTGTGTCGGCGTTGCCGTCAACTACTGCCGTCGCCGCAGAGCCCAGCACGCCACTCTCCCCGCTCGGCAAACAAGGCGAGTCAACGAGTACGCCGGTAGCTGCGGTCGGCCGACGCAGCGCAAACTCGCGATACCGACGGGCCGCGGGAGAAGATCTTCTCCCAGCTCCCGTCCGTACGGTGGGCCAAGCCCGAGACACCTCGCGCTGCTAACTCGCCGCGTCCTCCTGGACGAGGCCAGCGTTCACGGCCCCCGTCCAAGCCTGTGGTGCCACTCGTTGGCATCGGGTGCGGGCTTGGTGGTCACTACCGGGTTCGGGCCCGTCTCGATGAGGTGCAGCAGCGTCCGGGCGACGCCGTAGCAGTCGCTGAGGTCACTGCTCGCATGTGGCCGCATGGTCAGCCGCCGACGTGTGCGGTAGACACATCTCTTGTGGATCAGGGAGTAGCAGCATTACTCGGGGCAACGGTTGGAGTGGCAGGCACCGTCCTCGCCTCGGCGATCACTGGTTGGTCAACACGCCAACAGGTGCAAGCACAGGCCAGAGCCGAGCATGCTCATTGGCGTAGACAGGTGCGCCGTGATGCATACAGCGCCTTCCTCGCTCCAGCCAGTGAGTCGCGGAACGCTCTGAAGATGGCCGGACGTGCGTTCGTCGGCGAGCGGGACACGAAGGAAGCCGATCGCAAACTCCAGCAAGCCCAAGACCAACTGGCCTTGGCGCAGGCTGCTTGGGCCAATCTGGCTGTTGAAGGGCCGGAGTCAGTGGAGCAGGCCGCTCGAAGCGTCTATACAACGCTCAAGTCCATGCAGACGACCCTCCTCGTATTACGTGACTCCCCGGCGGACGCCCCAGACCGTAACGTCGGCTTTCTGGAACGCCATGCCGTTGAAGTGGCTCGGCTCTCTGAGCGCATAGGCGAGTTCGCTGCGGCAGCACGGTCGGCCTTGGATGATGTTGGGGGACTGGACGTCTTGCCAGCCGATAGGAGGCGTTGAATAGAGAGGCGTTGAATAGAGCGGAACGGTTTTCAAGACCGTCCTGACTTGCGCGCCAAAGTAGGCCTGACCTGCGGCGAAATCAGCAACACCAAGGGAGGAAGCCTCACTCGGCCCACGCATGGCCCACAAGGCCCCGATTCTCCTGCCCGAGACGCCCCCGCAGGTGGACGTAGCCATACGGGTCGGACCGGAGATCACCACGGCCACCGACACCGTGAACTACGGCAAGGCCGAAGCCCAGGCGTGGGACCGGGTCCACCCGCGGCTGACCCACCGCTCGGCCTGGCTGGAGCACGACGGCGAACTCCCCATCGTCGAGGGCACTCTGGTCCGCCTCAAGGTCGAACACCTGTCGAAAGACCGGGAGGCCCCGCCGGTGTGGTTGTGGTCCTCGAAAACCGGCGCCGTCCCGGCGGACGTGGACCTGTGGTGGCAGGTGTTCCTCAGGAGATTCGATCTGGAGCACACCTTCCGGTTCGGAAAGCAGACGCTCGGCTGGACCACACCGAAGATCCGTACTCCCGAGGCGGCGGACCGCTGGACCTGGCTCCTGGTCGTCGCCCACACCCAGCTCCGCCTCGCCCGGCCGCTGGCCACCGATCTCCGCCGGCCCTGCGAGAAGCCGACCAAGCCCGAACACCTCACCCGCGCCCGGGTCCGCCGGGGGTTCAGAAACTTCCGCGCCCACCTGCTCTGCCCGGCCCGTGTTCCCCAACCGTCCGGAACCGGTCCCGGACGCCCCCTCGGCTCAAAGAACCGGCGACCCGCCACCCGCTACGACGTCGGCAAAACCGTCAAACGCCCCGAGACCCTCAAGGCCATCGGCAGACCCGGTAGATCCTGGTAGATAAAGAAGCTGGTGCGCGGGGTGTGGGCAGCTGGCAACCGTTACTCGCCCGGTCACATCGTCCGCCATGTCGGTGGGACGTCGCTGTGCATCAAGGAGCACGTGGCCAGCGCCAGCAGCAACCCGCACAACGGCCTGGAAAAGGTCACACACTGGACTGCAGTTGCGGAAGAGCTGCTGATCCCATGGTCAAACATCCAACTCTGGGAAAACTTCGAATCACCTCCAGGCACTCCTACTCCTCAGTATCGAGTAGTCACCGAGTTTGGGTGCGATTTCATGGAGCTAAGGGCATGCTTCCGAGGGAAGGAGAATTTCCACCCGAAGTTCTACTGGGCGCATGTCACGTTCCCTGCACCAAAGGGACGGCTGACGCTGCCTTATGTTGTGGAAGGTGACAGCGGCATTCCGAAAGGTAGAGGGGGTAGCTGGCACATGTATTTCGTTGGTAAAAAGGGAGATCGGTGAAGGTGGATTCCTGAGAGCGGCACTAAGAAGTTCTGGTTCTTCCTGGATGGAGTGAGAATCTCTCTCGCGGATCGTCAATCGTGAGCTAATCTGACCGCCGAAGAAGAATTGTGCGCAGTTGGCGTGCGATCAGCTCGTCTTCTGAAGTGAGAGGTCGGATCGGCGCCTATCCGACTTCGTGGTGCGAGGTCGAGTACGCGTGTTACGCACACGGCTGGAGAATAGCGGCTGCTATAAGCGTTCCGGTGATGGCAGTCCAGCCGCACTACTCCAGCTCCCGGAGCATCATGAACACCCCGAGTGTCACCAAGCAGCCGCAGCCGGCCACCGACTCGATCGATGCACCCGACCAAGACCGCGCCCCGGATGGAGCGGGGCCGCATCGTTTTGGATTCGCGTCCGTGAGTCCCGCCGTGCTCTATGCGCTGATCTCCTTCTACCTCTACCACGGCCTGTGGTCCAACCCGACAAGGAGCTATCTCACCCTCAGCGCCAACGACCAGACGCTCTTCGAGTGGCTCTTCACCAAAGCCGCACACGACCTGGTGCACCTGACCAATCCGCTGTCCACCGGGCTGCTGAACGCCCCGGAGGGCGTCAACCTCATGGCGAATACCGCCATGCTCGGCCTGGCTCTCCCGCTCGCCCCCCTCACCCTCCTCGCCGGTGCGGGCGTGACGTGGACGCTGCTGATGACGGGTGGCCTCGCGGCCACGGCATTCTCCTGGTACTGGCTGGCCGCGAAATACGTGACCACCTCACGCACCGGCGCGCTACTCGCCGGCGGCTTCTGCGCCTTCGCACCCGCGATGGTCTCGCACGCCACCGCCCACCCCAACCTCACCGTGCAGTTCATGATCCCAGTGATCATCGACCGGCTGCTGCGACTGCGGCACAGCCAGAGTCTGCCGCGCGACGGTGCCGTTCTCGGACTGTTCATCACCTACCAGGTCTTCATCGGCGAAGAACTACTCTTCATCGCGGCCATCGGCATCGCGCTGTTCGCGCTCGGCTATGCGGCCGTCCATGGTGCACAGGCCAGCCGGTTCGCCGGCCCGCTCACCCGCGGCACGGCTGTCGCGGGAGGTGTCGCCGTGACGCTGCTGGCCTATCCCCTGGCCCATCAGTTCTTCGGGTCCCAGAGCTACCGACTGAAGCACGATGCGGCAAACGAGCCGGGAGCGTTTCTCGCCTTCCCCGGACAGTCACTCGCCGGAGATGCGAAGGCGGCCCTCGCCCTGGCCGGGAACAGCGTCACCGAGCAGAACTCCTTCCTCGGCTGGCCGCTGCTGGTGATCGTCTGCGGGATCGTGATCTGGCTGCTGGACCGTCCCATGGTCAAGGTGTTCGCCGGCATGACGATCGCTGCCGCCGTGCTGTCCCTGGGCGCCCGGGGCCCGTGGTCACTGGTCGATTACCTCCCGCTGTTCCGGTCGATCGTCGAGGGGCGACTCGCCCTCATCTGCGTGGTCGGCATCGCCATGTTGCTCGCACTGGCCGTCGAGAGGCTCGCCGCACACCCGAATCAACGGGTATGCGACGCCGGGGCCCTGGCCCTGGCGTGCGCCCTGATGCCGATCGCACCAACTCCCTACCCCACCCACGAACGGGACGCGCCGCCGGCCTTCATCACCTCCGGACTCTGGAAGTCCTACGTACACCCCGGCCGCACACTGGTCCCCGTGCCCGTACCGGACAATGTCCGCGCAGGAACGATGCAATGGCAGATGCGCGCCAACATGGGCTTCGCCATTCCCGGCGGCTACTTCGTCGGTCCCATCGATAAGGACGGCAACGGCTGGTACGGACCGATCCTGCGCCCCACCGCGAAGCTCCTGCTCACCGTCTCCGACACCGGCCGCATCCCGGACATCGGACCCGAACAGCGACGCCAGGCCCGCAAGGATCTCGCCTACTGGCGGGCCGACGCAGTCGTACTCCCACCGCAGCCACACAAGCAGGAGCTGCAGACCACCGTGGACCGGCTCCTGGACGAGCGCGGAACGGAGCGCGCCGGCGTCCACGTGTGGAGAGTCTGACCGGCGCCATAGCGGACTGCCCCGGACTCCGCCGCTCCGATCATGTCGGTCATTAAGGACAGCACGCACTGGCTCGTTGAAGCCAAGTTCATCAGGCGTGGCAACGCCACCGGGGCGGTGCGCGAAGCCCTGGGGCAGCTGGCTGCCTACGCCTTCTGTCTGTATCCGCCAGAAGCTCAGCCTCGCAAGCTGGCGCTGTTCTCTGAGTCAGTCGGCGAGGTCTACACCCGGCTCTTGGAGCATCACGGCATCGCGGCGGTGTGGCCCACAGCGAAGGCTGGGCCGGGTCGCCGTCCGCGCTAACAGCAGGACTCGCGTAACGCCGCCTCCGGACCCGGGAATTGCTCCGTGAGCGCCCGACAGCGTCGTGGTATGACACAGCCCTCTGCCTGAAGAAGGCAGGCAAGGGGCTGTGGTTTTCAAGACCGTCCCGCTGAAGCCACCGATATGGCATCTGATCTGCACAAACGCGAAAGCCATGAGCTGTCAGGGCGTGATCCAGGGCCGTTCAGCCCCGTTCATTCCCGTACTCCTGCCCACCGCGTGAACCGCTGTGGACGGCGCTGTACGGGGGTGAATGAGACGGAAACTGAGACGGAGCGGCCAGCCCCGCGCTGACCTGCGCGTTAGTTCTTGAGCGCGTCAGGAGCGAGACGCTTCTAGAGCCACGATCACGGTTGTGGGGTCGCCGTCGTAGGTGAGGTGCGGTTCGTCTGCCTCTGGGGAACAAAGCGACCGCGGTACCGCTGTAGGTCGCTCTCGGAGAAGTAGATCGAGTTGGGATCGTTCGCGTGGAACTCGTTGCGCTCGCTGATCCGCGCCCAAAGTTCCTCGTGGCTGGCTGCGAGGTAGACGAGGACAGGGGTTGCGCCGGCGTCGGTGGCAATGCCCATCCATCGGCCCCGGTCCTCTGGGGTCCAAAAGCCGTGGTCAACGACTACATCGTGCCCCGCCTCAAGCTGCTTCCTGAGCTCAACCG
This sequence comes from Streptomyces sp. NPDC002870, assembly GCF_042888505.1. NCBI lineage: Bacteria > Bacillati > Actinomycetota > Actinomycetes > Kitasatosporales > Streptomycetaceae > Streptomyces > Streptomyces sp. NPDC002870. The sequence continues at coordinate 94,144 of NZ_JBIAPW010000030.1, read as the reverse complement.
CCACGTCTTCGAGGACCGGCCGTTCAAGGGTCGGGAAGATGCCCCGGGGAAAGTCGACTCCGTACACACCATGGCGTCGATACATCTCTTCATCCGGGCACAGGCGTACGAACCCGCGAGTAGTGAGAGCGCGGGAAAGCGTGGTCTTGCCGGAGCCAGGGAGCCCGGCCATCAGGACGCAAAACGGCGGGAGTGGTGACATCGGTCTCGCACCTCTGCAAGCAAGAGGGCGGCGTGCGCGGGTTCTGTCCCCGCGTGCGGCACAGCGCATCCACACCTTTCCGCAGCTCATCTGCTGCGGCCGGTTGCCTCCGCTGCTCGTCTCGTACGAGCAGCGCTGAGGGGAGCCGGACATTCCGACTTCAACGGCGCGCGCCCCCGGAGCTGTCACTCCGGGGGCGCTGTTCGGGCCGTTCCTCTGTGAAGGGAACCCCGCGTCGTGATGGAGATCCTCGGGCACAGTCAGATCAGCTTGACCATGGACGTCTACACACATGTGGTGCAGGACACAAAGCGCGAGGCGATCAGCCACATGGACCGGCTCTTGAAGCGCCGCCTACCGGTCACCTGACAAGGGACTGCCGTCAACTGGTGCCGTCAAAGAGGCCGCCCGCCTACCGATGCGGTAGGCGGCCGGCCTCTGATCTGGAGCCTCCTGTCGGGTTCGAACCGACGACCCCCGCTTTACAAGAGCGGTGCTCTGGCCAGCTGAGCTAAGGAGGCAGCCGTAGCAGTGTAACCAACCCCCGCGCCGCTCCGGTCGAAAATTTCGTCGCCCCCCACCTACTGACAGACCGGGAACCGCCAGGTAGCGTCACGGCAGGTCCACACCGGTGGACTACACCACTCCCTTACTCGGATCGTCCGGCACGTTCCTGCCGGTGAAGGAGAAGATCACCATGGCCACTGTCACCTTCGACAAGGCGACACGCATCTACCCCGGCTCCGAAAAGCCCGCCGTAGACCAGCTCGAGATCGAGACCGAGGACGGCGAATTCCTCGTCCTCGTCGGCCCCTCCGGCTGCGGCAAGTCCACCTCCCTGCGCATGCTCGCCGGTCTTGAGGACGTCAACGCCGGAACCATCCGCATCGGCGACCGCGACGTCACTCACCTGCCGCCCAAGGACCGGGACATCGCCATGGTGTTCCAGAACTACGCGCTCTACCCGCACATGTCCGTCGCCGACAACATGGGCTTCGCCCTCAAGATCGCCGGCGTGAACAAGAGCGAGATCCGCAAGAAAGTCGAAGAGGCCGCGAAGATCCTCGACCTCAGCGACTACCTCGACCGCAAGCCCAAGGCGCTCTCCGGCGGTCAGCGCCAGCGTGTCGCCATGGGCCGCGCCATCGTCCGTGAGCCGCAGGTCTTCCTCATGGACGAGCCGCTGTCGAACCTCGACGCCAAGCTCCGCGTCTCCACCCGTACGCAGATCGCGAGCCTGCAGCGCCGTCTCGGCATCACCACGGTGTACGTCACCCACGACCAGGTCGAGGCCATGACCATGGGCGACCGGGTGGCCGTCCTCAAGGACGGTCTGCTCCAGCAGGTCGACTCGCCGCGCAACATGTACGACCGTCCGGCCAACCTCTTCGTCGCCGGCTTCATCGGCTCCCCGGCCATGAACCTCGTCGAGGTCCCGATCACCGACGGCGGCGTGAAGTTCGGCAACAGCGTCGTCCCGGTCTCCCGCGAGGCCCTGGCCGCCGCCGCCGACAGGGGCGACACCACCGTCACGGTCGGCGTCCGCCCCGAGCACTTCGACGTGGTCGAGCTGGGCGGCTCCGCCGCCGCGTCCCTCACCAAGGACACCGAGGACGCCCCGGCCGGCCTCGCCGTCTCGGTGAACGTCGTCGAGGAGCTCGGCGCCGACGGCTATGTGTACGGCTCCGCCCAGGTCGACGGCGAGCACAAGGACCTCGTCGTCCGCGTCGGCGGCCGCTCCGTCCCGGACAAGGGCGCCGAGCTGCACGTCGTGCCGCGGCCGGGCGAGATCCACGTCTTCGCGACCTCGACGGGCGAGCGCCTGAGCGACTGATCCCGCCGTCAATTCCGCAGGACGGCCCCGCACTTCGGTGCGGGGCCGTTTTCCGTATGTCGACAAATACCCCGGCACATCGGTCCATTCACGGTCATTTCGATCCCGTACGTCAACACCCGATTCGAAAAGCATTGTCGAACCATCCCCCGGCCGAGTGACTAAATGTCGCCAAATCATCACTGACCGCTACGCTCGCTCGCGTGACCCACTCAGCCCGCCGAATCGGCCGCACTCTCGCCCTCGTTCTGCCCGTCGTCCTGGTGCTCTCCGGAACCCTCGCGGTCACCAGCGTCCCGTGGGCAGGCCGGAGCACCGAGTCGCAGATGCTCACCGCCTCATCGGAGAACGTCTCCGTACGCGCCAAGTCCCGCGCCCCGCAGGACGTTCTGCGCGACCAGCTCCTCACCGAACTTCAGCAGAAGGACGCGGGCACCGCCCTCACCCACCTGCAGCGCGCGGTCGAGGAGCGTCCCTCGCTCGCCAGGCACTGCATGGCGATCGCCCGCGCGCTCGGCCGCGCCGCCGTCGACCGGTACGGCCCCACCCACGCCCAGACCTTCTCCCGCCCCGTCTGCGACACCTCCTTCGCCTCCGGCGTCTCCCAGCAGACCCAGGGCAGCTGACGGGGGACTGCCCTGCAGGTCCCGGCCCGTTCCGCTTATCGTTCACGGCATGCATACGCCTACGTATCCGACGCAGGCCGTGGTCCTGGCGGGCGGCCAGGGCTCGCGGCTGCGCCCGTACACCGACGACCGCCCCAAGCCGATGGTCGAGATCCCGGGCACCGGGACCCCGATCATCGGCCATCAGCTTGCCTGGCTGGCCGCCGCGGGCGTGACCGACGCCGTCGTCTCCTGCGGCCATCTCGCCGAAGTCCTCCAGGAGTGGCTGGAGACCGCCGACCTGCCGCTGCGGGTCACCACCGTCGTCGAGACCGAGCCGCTCGGCCGCGGCGGCGGCCTCAAGTACGCCGCCGCCAGCCTCCCGCACCCGGACCAGCCCTGGTACGCCACCAACGGCGACATCTGGACCCGCTTCTCGCTGCGCGACATGGCCGCCTTCCACACCGAGCGGGACGCCGTAGCCACTCTCGCCCTCGCGCGCCCCAGGATCCCCTGGGGAGCCGTCGAGACGGATGCCTTCGGCCACATCACGGACTTCATCGAGTCCCCGCCGTCGCCGTATCTCATCAACGCGGGTGTGTACGTCTTCTCCTCGGCCTTCACCGCGCTGCTGCCCGACCGGGGCGACCATGAGCGCACCACCTTCCCCGGTCTCGCCCGCGAGCGCCGGCTGGCCGGATTCCCGCTGCCGAACGGCGCGTACTGGCGCGCGATCGACACCGCGAAGGACCTCACCGAGGCCGCCAAGGAGCTTGCCGCGCAAGCACGTTGACGGCATCCCCCGGCTCATGGGGATCACGCCGAAGGGGCGGCCACCGCACACCGCGGTGGCCGCCCCTTCCCGTTGGGTACGCAGACTCAGCAGCCTCAGCCGAGCAGGCCGCCGATGCAGCCTCAGCCGAGTAGACCGCCGATCACCCGGCCGCCGCCCGAGCCGCCGTCGCCTCCCCCGCCGGAACCGCCCTCGCCGCCGCCCGAGCCACCGCCCGAGCCACCGCCGCTGCTCGAGCCGCCACCGCTGCCCGTGCCGCCGCTGGACGAGGGGCCGGAGCTGCTGGACGGCGGCTGGACCGGCTGCGACTGTCCGGGCGGCTGCTGGCCCGTGCCCTGCGTCTGACTGGGCTGGCCGCCGACCTGGCCGGTCTCACGGACCGTGTCCTCTGAGGGCGTGGGCTCCTCGTCCCTCGGGCTGTCGGAACGGGTCGCGGACGGCGACGGACTGCGATCGTCGCCGCTGGTGCCCGAGGAACTGCGTGCGCCGCTGGGCTCCTGCGGCAGCGGGGACCCCGGAAGGTGGTTGGTCGGGTCCTGGTCCGGCCCCGGAACGGTCACCATGTCCGTGGAGCGCACCGCCCCGCCGAGCATCGAGCCGATCAGCAACGTGAGGCCGACCACGACGGCGGCGACGACGCTGCCGCGCCGCAGCACACGCCGTCGCAGGTCCCACAGCTCCGAACGCGGCCCGAGCTTGCGCCAGGCCTCGCCCGCGAGCCGCCCGTCGATCGAGTAGACCGGGGCGCCCGCGATGATCAGCGGGGACCAGGCGGCGAGATAGATGATGTCGGGCGCGTCGTAGGCCGGTACAGTCTTCCAGCTCACCGTGAGGATCAGCGCCGCCGACAGCAGCGCGCCGATGAACGCGGCCACCCGCTGCCAGAGCCCGAGCACGGTGAGCACGCCGACGACGACCTGGAGGAAGGCGACGCTGAGGCCGGCGCCCACCGGGTGGGACAGCGCGAAGTCACGCAGCGGCTCGGCGAGCGCCCACGGGTGCAGGGAGTTCAGCCACTTCACCATCGAGCCGCGCTCGCCGCCGTCGAAGTAGACGGGGTCGCAGAGCTTGCCCATCCCGGCGTAGATGGAGATGAAGCCGAGGAACACCCGCAGCGGCAGCACCACCACTCCGAGGTTCATTCGCCGCCCGGGGTAGTACGCGTGGCGGACGCCTGCCGCGTCGGCCGCTGATGTTCCCGTGGCGCCGCGCCGATGCGAGTGCGGCTCGCTGCTGGTCCGCTCCGGGCTGCCGGCGCGCCCGAAGCTGCCGGTCCGATCCAGGCTGCCAGTCCGATCCAGGCTGCTGGTCCGATCTAGGCTGCCGGTCCGATCCAGACTGTCCGGCCGCTCGAAGCAGTCCGTCCGCTGGAAGCTGCCGGTCCTGCCGAACTCCTCGTTCTCGTACGGCTCCTGGCCGTAGGTGTGGTACGAGTCGTACGCACCGACCGCCTTCCGCATCGGCGGCAGCAGCGGCCTGTCCCGGTCGCGGGGAGAGCCCGGCGAGTCGTACATGCCGCCGACGGCGGGCGTCTGCACGGTGTCGCCGGGCAGGTCGAATCGCGGGATGACCTGCGTGGCGCCGGTGTCGAAGGGGTCGTGCTCGGCGGTGGAATTGCGCACGGCCTGCAGCAGGCCGGTCGCCCCGACGTCACCGGGCGCCGACTTGCCGCTCCACACAACGGGCGCCCGCCGCCGCATCCCGGTCCCGGCACCGCCGACGACGGGGATCCGTGCGGTGTCCGCCAGGGTACGTGCGGGGCGCGGTCTCTGGGCGAGCTGCACCCGGAAGCTGGCGTGGTTCACGATGACCTGCGCGGGATCGCAGTCCACCTTGACCATGCTCAGCGCAGGCTGATCATCAAACCCGGGCCGGGGCGTTCTGGTGTCCACACTCATCTAACCGAGTGACTTGTCTTTAGGACACTGCCCTGACTGGCCCAATCTGTCCGAGACCCGTCAAGCCCTCCCAAGGGCCCTTTCTCAGACCCGGCGCTTGGCCGCCTCGTACAGCACGACGCCCGCCGCGACGCCCGCGTTCAAGGACTCCGCGCCACCCGGCATGGGGATCTTGACCAGGTAGTCGCACGTCTCGCCGACCAGGCGCGACAGGCCCTTGCCCTCGCTGCCGACCACGATCACGACCGGGCCGCCCAGCGCCTCGAGGTCGCCCACCTCGTGCTCGCCGTCCGCCGCGAGGCCGACCACCGTGAGGCCCGCCTTCTGGTACGACTCCAGGGCCCGCGTCAGATTGGTCGCGCGGGCGACCGGGGTGCGCGCCGCCGTGCCGGCCGAGGACTTCCAGGCGCCGGCCGTCATGCCCGCCGCCCGGCGCTCGGGGACGACCACGCCGTGGCCGCCGAACGCCGACACCGACCGGACGACGGCGCCCAGGTTGCGCGGGTCGGTCACACCGTCGAGCGCGACGATCAGCGGGTCCTCGTGGTCGTCGAAGGCCGCGGCCGCGAGGTCCTCGGGGTGCGCGTACTCGTACGGCGGGACCTGGAGCACCAGGCCCTGGTGGTTGAGCCCGTTCGTCATCCGGTCGAGCTCGGGGCGCGGCGCCTCCATGATGTGGATGTTGCCGCGGCCGGTGGCGAGCTGGAGCGCCTCGCGCACCCGCTCGTCGTTGTCGATGAACTGCTGTACGTAGAGCGTGGATGCGGGCACGCCGTCGCGCAGCGCCTCGAAGACGGGATTGCGGCCGACGACCATCTCGGACGTGCCCTTGCCGCCGCGCCGGGCGACGGGGCGGCGCGTGGCCTGCTTGGCCTGGGCGTTGGCGATGCGGTTCTTCTTGTGTCCCTTACGGGCGGAAGCGGGCGGCGTCGGGCCCTTGCCCTCGAGGCCACGGCGTCGCTGGCCACCGCTGCCGACCTTCGCGCCCTTCTTGTTGGACGTGCGGCGGTTCCTGCGCTGGCTGTTCCCGGCCATGACTACCTGTTTCCTGAATCTTCGAATGCGTACGTATGTGAAAAGTGTGCCGCCCGGGAGGCCGGGCGGCACATTGTCGCCGGTCAGCGGGGTCCGAGGGTCCAGCGCGGCCCGTCAGGACCGTCCTCGATGACCAGGCCGGACTGCTGCAGCTGGTCGCGGATGGCGTCGGCGGCCGTCCAGTCCTTACGGGCGCGGGCAGCCTCGCGCTGCTGCAGCACCAGCCGGACCAGGGTGTCGATGACGCCGTGGAGGTCTTCGCCGCGGTCGGCCTCGCCCGCCCAGTGCTCGTCCAGCGGGTCCAGACCGAGGACGCCGAGCATGGCCCGCACCTCGGCGAGCCGGGCGGCGGCGGCTTCCTTGTCGTCGGCGGCCAGGGCGGAGTTCCCCTGGCGGACCGTGGTGTGGATGATGGCGAGCGCCTGCGGGACGCCGAGATCGTCGTCCATCGCCTCTGCGAAGGCGGGCGGCACCTCGGACGCGGCGTCGACCGGGCCCCCGGCCTTCTCGACGACGCGCTGCACGAAGCCCTCGATCCGCGCGAACGCGGATTCGGCCTCGCGCAGGGCCTCCTCGCTGTACTCGATCATCGAGCGGTAGTGCGGCGTACCGAGGTAGTAGCGCAGCACGATGGGCCGCCAGCGCTTGACCATCTCGGAAACGAGCACGGAGTTGCCGAGGGACTTCGACATCTTCTCGCCGCTCATCGTGACCCAGGCGTTGTGCACCCAGTACTTCGCGAACTCGTCACCGAAGGCCTTGGCCTGAGCGATCTCGTTCTCGTGGTGCGGGAAGATCAGGTCGATCCCGCCGCCGTGGATGTCGAATGCCTCGCCCAGGTACTTGTGCGCCATCGCCGAGCACTCGAGGTGCCAGCCGGGGCGGCCGCGGCCCCACGGGGTCTCCCAGGAGGGCTCACCGGGCTTGGCGGCCTTCCACATGGCGAAGTCGCGGGGGTCACGCTTGCCGGTCTCGCCCTCGCCCTCCGGCTGCAGCAGGTTGTCCAGATCCTGGTTGGACAGCGCCAGGTAGTCCTTGAAGGAGCGCACGGCGAAGTAGACGTTGCCGTCGGCCTCGTAGGCGTGCCCGCGCTCGATGAGGCCCCGCATCATCTCGACCATCTCGGTGATGTGGCCGGTGGCGCGTGGTTCGTACGTGGGCGGCAGGCAGCCGAGGGAGTCGTAGCCCTCGTTGAAGGCGCGCTCGTTCTCGTACCCGATCGCCCACCAGGGGCGGTTCTGCTCCGCCGACTTCTTGATGATCTTGTCGTCGATGTCGGTCACATTGCGCAAGAACGTCACGTCATAGCCGCGGTACTGGAACCAGCGGCGCATGATGTCGAAGTTCAGGTAAGACCTGACGTGTCCGATGTGCGGGGCGGCCTGCACCGTAGCGCCGCACAGGTAGATCGAGACACAACCCGGCAGAAGCGGGGTGAAGTCACGGATCTGCCGGGCGCTGGTGTCGTACAGGCGAATGGTCACGCATCAAGGGTAGTGGCCCGATGCCAGTGCCCCGCGCCCCTTCTGGGCCGCGGGGACAAGTTTGTGACTGTGTCCGACCGGAATACGAGTCCGCCGCGGGTTTCCCCGTCCGCAACTCGTCCCCCGTATCGGCTATTTCACGCCAGGTTCAGTCGGCCGTCCGGAACACCAGAGCCGTGGCGATCGCGGCAAGTCCCTCGGCGCGACCGGTCAGCCCGAGCCCGTCCGTGGTGGTGCCCGACACGGAGACGGGCGCGCCGACCGCCTCGCCCAGCGCCTTCTGGGCCTCGTCACGCCGCTTGCCGATCTTCGGGCGTACGCCGATGACCTGGACGGCGACATTGCCGATCTCGAAGCCCTCGGCCCGTACGATCCGCGCCGCTTCTGCGAGCAGCGTGATGCCGGAGGCGCCGGACCACTCGGGGCGGCCCGTGCCGAAGTGGGCGCCGAGGTCGCCGACGCCGGCCGCGGAGAAGAGCGCGTCGCACGCGGCATGGGCGGCGACGTCCCCGTCGGAGTGCCCGGCGAGCCCGTCCTCGCCCTCCCACAGCAGTCCGGCGCACCACAGTTCGCGCCCCGCCTCGAAGGCGTGGACGTCGGTTCCGATGCCGATCCGGGGCACCTCAAAAGCCATCGTTGGCCCTCCTCCGGGCGAGGACCGCCTCGGCGAGTACGAGATCGAGGGGACGGGTCACCTTGAACGCCTCCTCGTGGCCGGGCACGACCACGACGGGCGCGCCGAGCTGCTCGACCATGCCCGCATCGTCCGTGGCGCCCTCGCCGTTCAGCGCGACCGTCTCGTGCGCGCGCACGAGCGTGTCCCGGTCGAAGCCCTGCGGGGTCTGTACGGCGCGCAGCCGGGCCCGCGGGGGCGTGGCGACGACCGGCTCGGGCGCGTCCTTCTCGCCCGGCTCGACCTCCTTGACGGTGTCCGCGAGCGGCAGCGCGGGCACCACCGCCGGGGCCCCGTCCCGCACCGTCTCGATGACCGCGTCCACGGTGTCGACGGGCACCAGCGGGCGGGCGGCGTCGTGGACGAGGACGATGCCGATGTTGTCCGGGAGCGCGTCGAGTCCGAGGCGTACGGACTCCTGGCGGGTGTCACCGCCCGGCACGACCAGATAGTCGGTCCGCTGGGGCAGGGCGTGCTCGTCGAGGAGGTTCTTGACCTCGGGTGCGCCCTCTGGCGGGGCCACCACGACGACGAGCGAGACGGCCCGGGACGCGGCCATGGCGCGTACCGCGTGGATGAGCATGGGCGTGCCGTTCAGCGTACGGAGCGCTTTGGGGGCGCCCGGGCCGAGCCGTACTCCCCGGCCGGCCGCCGGGATCACCGCTGCGGTGCGGTACGGGCGCGATTCGTCTGACATCGGTTGCACTCCGGCAGGTTTGTTTCCTCGGCCGACATGGGTATGGCCACAGCGTGCCGGGCGCGGCGCTTGACCGGACCCTTCCGTGACAATCTGGTCTGCGCCAGCCGCCCGGGCCCGCCACAGACAAGGGTTGGGGTGTTGTGCCTGCTGTGAGCAGCGGCGGCGGACAAGCAGGGACACGCGGAGATGGACATGCCGCAGCGCCCGGCGACAAGACTGGTAGTCACAGCATGTCAGCGGGCACCGCGGCATTTTTTATGCGTTGCGTGCGTCAGGACGCGAGGACCTCGTCGAGCAGAGCCTCGGCCTTGTCTTCGTTGGTGTTCTCCGCGAGGGCGAGCTCGCTCACCAGGATCTGGCGCGCCTTGGCGAGCATCCGCTTCTCACCTGCGGAGAGCCCACGCTCACGCTCACGACGCCAGAGGTCACGCACCACTTCGGCGACCTTGATGACATCGCCGGAGGCGAGCTTCTCGAGATTTGCCTTGTAGCGACGGGACCAGTTCGTCGGCTCTTCTGCATACGGTGCGCGCAGCACCTCGAAGACCCGGTCGAGCCCGTCCTGACCGACCACATCGCGTACGCCCACGAACTCCGCATTGTCCGCCGGCACGCGTACCGTCAAGTCGCCCTGGGCGACCTTGAGCACCAAGTAGGTCTTGTCCACGCCTTTGATCTGGCGAGTTTCGATGGCCTCGATCAGCGCGGCCCCGTGATGGGGATAGACCACGGTGTCGCCAACCTTGAACGTCATGTGACAGGTACCCCTTCCGTGGCTATCCAGAGTAACACGAGAACCGCTTGTTCTGAATGGCGTTTTCGCAGGTCAGGGCACATCTCGGGGCTTGACAACAGCAATAGGAACGTGCTGCGGACGGCTTGTGGAGGGGGGTATTCGCAGGTCGGAGCGGCTCTGCGGGCGGACAGAAACGCGCGCGATACAGAGAGCACGACCCCCCTCCAGGGGGATGAACGTCCCGATTTGCGTGGTTCCCAGTGGTGAACTTTCCGTACTCCGTTCGGCGGTCGGTCACCCGTACGGACGGATCCACGTCGAATCCGGAATTGATCACCGTCAGGTATTCGGTAAGGAATGTGCGGCGGCCCGGGGAATTGATCATCGCTGCTATGTGAACGGCGCACGAAACCGCAAGAGGGCGGGGCGGCGGACCGGCCGGGGCCGGCGAAGGGGCGGGTCGGGTGCGGGGTGGTCACGGGCGATCGGTAACCTAAGCGCGAACTGACACAGGCTTAGCGATCTGCGGGCCGGTTGACACGCCAGTTCACCAGCCCGTAGCCAGCCAGTCCGTACGTCCAAGGAGATGCCGCGCCGTGAGCCGCAGCCTTCGACGCGGCGCCCTCGCCGCCTCTGCCATCGTGTTCTCGATCGCCTCGCTCGCCGCTTGTGGTGCGGGCACCAACGCGGAGACCCTCAAGGTCAAGCCGGACAATGCCGCGACGGCGGTCGACACCATCGAGATCCAGAACGCGACGGTGATCACTCAGCCGAAGGCGGACGCGGAAGGCCCCGCGGCCATCTCGACGACGGTCTTCAACAACGGCTCCCAGCCGCAGACGCTCGACGCGATCACGCTGCCGGGGTCGAACACCGCGGTGAAGCTGTCCCCGGCGCAGGGCTCCGGCCCGATCACTGTGCCGGCGCAGGGCTCGGTGATCATCGGCGGCGCGGGCAACGCGTCCGCGGTGATCGACAAGGGCCAGGAGGTGGCGAAGAACGCGGGCGGCGTGCAGGAGGTCGCCTTCCGCTTCAGCGAGACGGGCGACGTGAAGCTGCAGGCGTTCGTGGTCCCGGCGACGAGCTACTTTGCGAGCTACGGCCCCAGCTCGCTGCCGAAGCCGCCGGCGCAGGAGGGCGAGGCCCCCGGCACCCCGTCCACGACGCCGTCCGGCACCGCGTCCGAGTCGCCTGCGGGCCACGCGGGAACGCCCGACGACGGCGAATCGGACGAGCCGGGCACGCCGTCGGGCTCGTCGTCGGCGTCCCACGACGCGGGCCACTGACGCAGCGGTACGCATACGCATACGAGGGCGCCCCGCCAGAAGCCTGGCGGGGCGCCCTCGTATGTGCCATGTGCGCCGGGCTGCCGGACTCCGACCGGGCGCTCGGCCCAGGGCGTCGCACGTGCACTCATCGCACCGCTCGGCGCCAGGAGCGCCTCACCGGCTTCGGAGCACTGTGCCGGACACCGTCCGGCCGACCCGCGCCCGCGCCCAGGCCGGTTTACGGCTCGAACTTGTAGCCCAGACCACGCACCGTCACCAGGTACCGCGGCGCACCCGGGTCCGGCTCGATTTTGGCGCGCAGGCGCTTGACGTGGACGTCCAGCGTCTTGGTGTCGCCCACGTAGTCCGCGCCCCAGACGCGGTCGATCAGCTGCATACGGGTCAGCACCCGGCCCGCGTTGCGCAGCAGCATCTCCAGCAGGTCGAACTCCTTCAGCGGGAGATCGACCTTGCCGCCCGAGACCGTGACCACATGGCGGTCCACGTCCATCCGGACCGGGCCGGCCTCCAGGGCCGCCGGGGCGACCTCCTCCGGCTCTCCGCGGCGGCGCAGGACCGCACGGATGCGGGCGACCAGCTCCCGCGAGGAGAAGGGCTTGGTGACGTAGTCGTCGGCTCCTATTTCCAGCCCGACGACCTTGTCGATCTCGCTGTCCTTGGCGGTCACCATGATGACCGGGACATTCGAGCGGCCGCGCAGCTGGCGGCACACCTCGGTGCCCGGCAGCCCGGGCAGCATCAGGTCGAGGAGAACGAGGTCGGCGCCATTGCGCTCGAACTCGTCGAGCCCCTCGGGCCCCGTGGTCGCGATGGCGACCTCGAAGCCCTCCTTACGGAGCATGTAGGACAGGGCGTCGCTGAATGATTCCTCATCCTCGACGACGAGCACTCGGGTCACGGAAGGACCTCCGGGGCAGGGATTTCGGCGTTCGGATCGGTGTCGTAAGGCCGGTCGTCGTCCTCGTCGACGCGATCCGGTCCGTTGGATGAGCGTTCCCGGCCGGCGCCCGCTTCGGGCAGCCGCAGGGTGAAAGTGGAGCCCTGACCCTCGGAGCTCCACACAGTGACTTCCCCGCCGTGCGAGGCGGCCACATGCTTGACGATGGCCAGGCCCAGGCCGGTGCCTCCGGTGGCCCGGGAGCGGGCGGGGTCGACGCGGTAGAACCGCTCGAAGACCCGCTCGCGGTCCTTCTCCGAGATGCCGATGCCCTGGTCGGTGACGGCGATCTCGATGAGATCACCGCCGGGCGCGGAGACACGGCGCGCGGACACGCCGACACGGGTTCGGGCCGGCGAGTAGTTGACGGCGTTCTCGACCAGGTTACCGAGGGCCGCGGCGAGCTGACCGCGGTTGCCCCAGATGTGCAGGTCGGCGGTGGCTCCCCCGGGGCCTCCGCCGCCAACGGCCATCGTGATCTGTTTGGTGGATGCCGGGTGCCGGGAGCGGTCGATGGCCTCGGCGACCAGTTCGTCCACGCGTACGGGTTCTGCGTCCTCCAGCGGGTCGTCGTTCTGCACCCGGGAGAGGTCGATGAGCTCCTGTACGAGATTGGTGAGCCGGGTCGCCTCGATCTGCATCCGGCCGGCGAAGCGGGTGACCGCCTCGGGGTCGTCCGAGGCGTCCATGACCGCCTCGGAGAGCAGGGAGAGCGCCCCGACCGGGGTCTTGAGCTCATGGCTGACGTTCGCGACGAAGTCCCGCCGTACCGCTTCGATCCGGCGGGCCTCTGTGAGGTCCTCGACCAGCAGCAGGACAAGCCGGGAGCCGAGAGGAGCCACCCGGGCGGAGACGGCGAGGGCCTCGCCGCGGCCGGTGCCGCGCCGGGGCAGGTCCAGTTCCACCTGCCGTATCTCGCCGTCTCGACGGGTGTCGCGGGCCATGTGCAGCATCGGTTCGACGGCGAGCTTCCCGCCGCGGACCAGACCGAGGGCGTACGCCGCGGAGCTGGCCTTGACGACGGAGTCGCTCTCGTCGAGTACGACGGCGGAGGAGCGGAGCACGGACAGAACCGTGTCGACGCCGGGCGGCAGCACGGCGTCGGTGTGCAGGGAAGTGCGGGTGGGTCGCGCCTGGTCGCGTTCGCTCCAGCGGAACGCCAGCATGGCGATGACACCGGTGCACAACCCGGCGATCGCTGCCGCTGCGGCGACCGCCGCGTTCACGTCCATGCACCCAGGTTATGCGTGCTCGCCGAGATGCTCCCAGCCATACGGGTGGCACCTCGAACAGTCGTCGCCCAGAGTTCACCAAGGGGATAGTGCTGGTTCATTTGAGGGGGAGACTCCGGACGCGTAACGGACAGAACGTGGGAGCGTGGGGGTCCGAGCCCCACTCGGACCCCGGTCACATCTAGAGAGGGACAACCCCATGCGGGACGCGTACCACGAGGAACTGGACTCGATCGGCGAGGGCCTGGTCGAGATGGCCCGGCTGGTCGGGTCGGCGATCGGGCGCGCCACCACGTCCATGCTCGACGCCGATCTCAAGCTCGCCGAGAGTGTGATCGCCGGCGACCAGAAGGTCGACGATCTGCAGCACGATCTCGAGGCACGGGCGATCGCCCTGCTGGCCCGGCAGCAGCCGGTCGCGACGGATCTGCGGATAGTGGTGACCTCGCTGCGGATGAGTGCCGACCTGGAGCGCTCGGGCGACCTGGCCCAGCATGTGGCCAAGCTGGCCCGGCTCCGCTTCCCCGACTCGGCCGTGCCGAACGACCTGCACGCCACCATCCTGGAGATGGGGCAGCTGGCGCAGCGGCTGATGGCCAAGGCGGCGGAGGTCATCATCACCAAGGACGTCGACCTGGCGCTGCAGCTGGAGACGGACGACGACGAGATGGACCTGCTGCACCGCACGCTCTTCCAGCACCTGATCGACGACCGCTGGAAGCACGGCATCGAGACGGCGGTGGACGTGACGCTGCTCGGCCGCTACTACGAGCGCTTCGCCGACCACGCGGTGTCGGTGGCGAAGCGGGTTGTGTACCTGGTCACAGGCGAGCACGCGGACGAGCTCCAGCCGCCGACGCAGGTCGAGGGCGCGTAACCGGCGCGGGGGGCCGGCGGGCGGGCCATGCATCCGCGCGCTGTTGATGCGCCCGCCGCATTGGGCATGGGATGGGCAGAGGCGGCACATCTCGTACGCCCATGAGGAGGGACCCATGGCCGAATCCCCCATGACCGAACCTCAGCAGGACACACCAGTTGAAGTGGTGTTCCTGCCCGTCCTCGGCGCCTGCGGCTGCGGTTCGGGCTGTGGCTGCGGCTGCCAGTCGGGCGCGCCCTGCCAGTGCGGTGGCTGCTGCGGCTAGCCGGGCTTCGTACAGCTTCGTATGGCTTCATACGCATACGAGAGGGCCCCGTCCTCGACGGACGGGGCCCTCTGGCGTACGTATCGCGTTACTTCTTGCCCTGGTTCTTGACCGCTTCGATCGCCGCCGCCGCGGCGTCCGGGTCGAGGTAGGTGCCGCCCGGCTTGATCGGGTTGAAGTCCCCGTCGAGCTCGTAGACCAGCGGGATGCCGGTGGGAATGTTCAGGCCCGTGATGTCGGCGTCCGAGATGCCGTCGAGGTGCTTGACCAGTCCGCGCAGGCTGTTGCCGTGGGCGGCGACCAGGACCGTGCGCCCGGTCAGCAGGTCCGGGACGATGCCGTCGTACCAGTACGGCAGCATCCGCTCGACGACGTCCTTGAGGCACTCGGTGCGCGGGCGCAGCTCGCTCGGGATGGTCGCGTAGCGCGGGTCGTCGCTCTGGGAGAACTCCGCGCCGTCCTCGAGGGCCGGCGGCGGGGTGTCGTACGAACGGCGCCACAGCATGAACTGCTCCTCGCCGAACTCGGCCAGGGTCTGCGCCTTGTCCTTGCCCTGCAGCGCGCCGTAGTGACGCTCGTTCAGCCGCCAGGAGCGGTGGACCGGGATCCATTGGCGGTCCGCGGACTCCAGTGCCAGCTGCGCGGTGCGGATGGCGCGCTTCTGCAGCGAGGTGTGCAGTACGTCGGGGAGCAGGCCGGCGTCCTTCAGCAGCTCACCGCCGCGGACTGCCTCCTTCTCGCCCTTCTCCGTCAGGTTGACGTCCACCCAACCGGTGAACAGATTCTTCGCGTTCCATTCGCTCTCGCCGTGGCGGAGGAGGATCAGCTTGTACGGTGCGTCGGCCATGTGTCCGAGCCTAATAGACGTCGCCGACGGTTGACGGCCCGCGTCAATTGGCTGGCGGCCGGGGCCCCCCGTATGTAACTTGCGGATGTGGACTAAGCCACTTACACCCGGGGGGATCCGTATGTCGGTCGCCGGTCTGAGACGTGCCGCGCGAGAGAGCGTCTCGGGACTCCCCCGTGAGTTCTGGTGGCTGTGGACGAGCACTCTGGTCAACCGACTTGGGGCTTTTGTCGCCACTTTCATGGTGCTCTATCTGACTATGGACCGGGGCTATTCGGCCACGTACGCGGGGCTGGTGGTCGCCCTCCACGGGCTCGGCGGCGTCGTCTCCTCGCTCGGCGGGGGCGTGATGGCCGACCGGCTCGGGCGGCGGCCGACCCTCCTGATCGCGCAGAGTTCGACGGCTGTCTCGGTGGCCGTACTCGGCTTCATGCAGGACCCCGTCGCCATCGCGGCCGTCGCCTTTGTGGTGGGCATGGCGAGCAACGCGTCGCGGCCCGCCGTGCAGGCGATGATGGCCGACATCGTCGCGCCCGAGGACCGGGTGCGGGCCTTCTCTCTCAACTACTGGGCGATCAACCTGGGGTTCGCCGTCTCGTCGGCGGCCGCGGGCTTCATCGCCGAGTACAGCTATCTCGCCGGCTTCCTGGGCGAGGCCGCGATGACGCTGATCTGCGCGGTCGTCGTCTTCGTCAAGCTTCCGGAGTCGCGGCCCGAGCGGGCGAAGACGACGGGGACGGGGCCCGCGGAGCCGGAGATCGGCATGGGGACCGTGCTGCGCGACCGGCGGTTCATGAGCGTCGTCGGACTTTCGTTCCTCATCGCACTGATCTTTATGCAGGGGTTTCTCGGACTGCCGCTGGCGATGGGCGCGGACGGCTTCTCGAGCTCGGACTTCGGCATGGCGATCGCCGTCAACGGCGTCCTCATCGTCGCCCTGCAGATCCCGGTCACCCGCTTCATCGAGCACCGCGATCCGCGCCGGCTGCTGATCATCTCCTCGCTGCTTGCGGGATACGGCTTCGGGCTCACCATGTTCGCCGGGTCGATCGCCGTGTATGTGCTGACCGTGTGCGTCTGGACGCTCGCCGAGATCGTCAACGCGCCCACCCAGACCGGACTCGTGGTGCGGCTGTCGCCGCTGCACGCCCGCGGCCGCTACCAGGGCATGCACACCATGTCCTGGTCGGTGGCGGCGCTGGTCGCCCCGCTGCTGGCCGGCCTTGTCATCGACCGGTTCGGCGCGGAGTGGTTGTGGGGCCTGTGCGCGGTGCTGGGGACGGTGGCCGGGCTCGGGTACTGGCTGCTGATGCGCGGGCTGTCCGCGGAGGCGGAGTACGCGGCGGACGAGGACGAGCCGGTGCGGGAGGACGAGCCGGTGCGGGAGGACGAGCCGGTGCGGGACACGGTCACTCCGCCCGCTGGCGTTCAGTAGGCGCCGACTCCTGCCGCACGATCGCTCAGGTCCGCAGCGCCCGCTGGGCCTCGTACAGATTGCCGGGGTGTACGGCGCCGGGTGCGCCGTATGCCTCCAGGCGGGAGTTGAGGCTCCCCTTGAAGTCCGGGACGTCGATCTGGTCGAACTCGCGGACCGTGGAAATGCCCACGGTCGCGCTGTACGGGGCGATCCCGTCGATCTTGATCAGTCCGGCGCGCTCATTGACGACCGTCACATTCCAGTGGGTGAAGCGAGCGCCGTAGAGAGGTCCCGCGGAGGCGTCGCCGCCGTGGCGGCCGTTGTTGTTCACAGTGATCTCGGTGCGGACGCCTGCGAACGGCATCCCTCGGTGGGTGTCGAACGTCCCCATCTCCATCCGGCCGCGCGACCAGACGTTGTAGCTGGACAGGCCTTCCACATTGATGCCGTGGAGCTGTGTGTTCGCGGGCGCCGCGACGGTGCGCTGCGCGATGGTGAAGTCCTCGATCAGGTTGTCGTGCGAGCCCTCGCGGCAGAAGTACGGGTGGTGCGAGCCACGGCCCTCGACGCGGGTGCGGCGCAGCGTACAGGCGGAGGCGGCGACCAGGCCGAAGCCGTTGTCGACGTGGCGGACGGTGATGTCGTCGGCCCAGCAGTCGTACGCACACTGGAAGGTGACGCCGTTGTACCCCTTGTCGAGGAGGTGCTGGGACTGCGGGGTCTCGACGGCTTCCAGGGTGAGCCCTTCGACGCCGGAGCCGGTGAGCGGGGTTATGAGGGTGGTGATTCTCGGGTCCCATTCGGGGCGTACGTCCAGCGGCAGCGGCCGCTCGAAGGTGACGGTGTTCCGCCTGACGGCCGTGATGCGGACGGGCCACTCGTAGGGCACGTACGAGGTCAGCTTGGTCTTGTCGTCCCATACATACGCCTCGGGGCCCGCGCCGCCGCCCGCCATGTGCTCGAGCAGGGTGTGGCCGGCGTCGTCGGCGAGGCGGAGCAGGACGAGCTGTCCGCGGCGGAGCCGGGAGGCGTCGGGGACGGTGACGGACCAGTCGCCGCGGCGCGCGGGCCGGACGGTGGCGAGGGTGTGCCACTCGTCGCGCTTGTTGCCGCTCCAGCCCTCGAAGGGCCATGCCTTGGCCTTGATGGCGTCGGTGAGGCTGGCCCAACGCCCCTGCGGGCAGAGCCAGATGAGGCCGCCGGCCCAGGACCAGGAGGACTTGTCGCCGCCGTAGCGGCTGCCGTACGGGCCGATGAGCTCGGTGAGATTCTTTGTGGCGTACAGCGTGGTGCGGGCGCTGCCGGCGCCGCGGAGGACGACGTTGCTGTGGCCGATGCGGATGACGTCGTCGATGCGGTAGGTGCCGGCGGGTATGTGGACCGTGCCGCCGCCGCGTTCGCCGACAGCGGCGACGGCACGGTTGATCGCGGGGGCGGCGTCGGCGGAGCCGTCCGGTTCCGCCCCGTACGCAAGGACGTTGGCGACGCCGGGCCGACGGGGGAAGTACCTGGCGCCTGCTCGCTGTCCGGCCCGTCCCACGTAGGGGATCTGGGGGTGGTCGTAGGGCGCGCGGCGGAACTCTGCCCACAGGGGGGAGAGAGCTCTCCTCTCACCGGCGACCGCGGTTTCGACGCCGGGGATGCCGCCCGCGACGCAGGCCGCCGCGACAGCTGTGGCACTGCCGAGCAGAGTCCGTCTGCTGATGGCGCGTTGACCGGTCTCCATGCGCCTCTCCATGAGCCCGCCTTCCATGGATGTGAACTACGTTCATGTGTGCGTCGGCGGCGAGCATGCCACGAGCCCGTGGCGCACGGAAGGGGTCGTGCGGCAGGGAACCGTCAGGTAACCCGGTCTGAATCCAGGTCAGTTGGCCGGGCGCTGAGTCAGATGTGTGAACGCGTCCAGGTTTCGCGTCGACTCGCCCCGCGACACCCGCCACGCGTACTCCTTGCGGATCGCGCTCGCGAAGCCCAGCTCCAGCAGCGTGTTGAAGGAGCTGTCCGCCGCCTCCAGGACCGTGCCCAGCAGGCGGTCCAACTCCTCCGGAGTGACCACGGACAGCGGGAGCCTGCCGGCCAGGTAGATGTCGCCGAGCCGGTCGATCGCGTAACTCACCCCGAACAGGCGGAGGTTGCGCTCCAGCAGCCAGCGGTGGACCGCCGCGTCGTTCTCGTCCGGGTGGCGGATCACGAAGGCGTTGATGGACAGCGAGTGCTTGCCGACGAGCAGTGAGCAGGTCGTCGACAGCTTGCGGGTGCCGGGGAGTTTGACCACGTACGAGCCGGGTTCCGGGCTCTCCCAGTCGAGCTCCGCGTCCTTGAGGGTGCGCTCGATGACCTGCGCGGCCTGCTGTACCGCGGCCTGCTGTACGTCAGCCATGATGCGAGCGTACCCGTCGGCGGTGTTCGTACATCGCCGCCGTGTAGACGTCCGCAGTCGCCGTCGCCGCCGTGTCCCAGCCGAAGGACCCGGCGTGCCGGGCGGCCGCCGCACCCATGCGGGCGGCGAGGGCCGGGTCGGCGAGGAAGCGGTGCAGGGCCGCCGCGTAGTCCGCCGGGTTGTGGCCCGGGACCAGGATGCCGGTCAGCTCGTCGCGTACCGCCACCGGAAGGCCGCCGACGGCGGCAGCCACCACGGGCGTGCCGGTCGCCTCCGCCTCGATCGCCACCAGGCCGAAGGATTCGCTGTACGAGGGCATGACCAGGGTGGACGCGGCCCGGAACCAGTCCGCGAGCCGGTCCTGGCCGACCGGCGGCTGGAAGTGGACGAGGTCGGCGATGCCGAGGCGGGCGGCCAGTTTCTGCAGGCCCTCCGGCTTGGCGAGGCCGCTGCCGCTCGGGCCGCCGACGATCGGCACGAAGAGCCGCGAGCGCAGCGAGGGGTCCTTCTCCAGCAGCAGCGCGACCGCGCGGAGCAGGATGTCAGGGGCCTTCAGGGGCTGGATCCGGCCCGCGAAGAGGGGCACGAAGGCGTCCTGGGGCACGCCGAGCCGGGCCCGCGCGGCAGCGCGCCCGTCAGCCGGACGGAAGCGGTCCAGGTTCACGCCGGGGTGCACGACGGCGACCTTCGCCGGGTCTGCGTCGTAGAAGCGGACGAGTTCGTCGGCCTCCTTGGCGGTGTTCGCGATCAGCCGGTCCGCGGCGCTGACGATCTGCGTCTCGCCGATGACGCGGGACGCCGGATCAGGGGTGTCGCCCTCGGCGAGCGCGGCGTTCTTGACCTTGGCCATGGTGTGCATGGCGTGCACGAGCGGGACGCCCCACCGCTCGGCCGCGAGCCAGCCGACATGGCCGGAGAGCCAGTAATGGGAGTGGACCAGGTCGTAGTGGCCGGGGCGGTGGCCGGCCCACGCCTGCATCACACCGTGCGTGAAGGCGCACAGCTGGGCGGGGAGCTCCTCCTTGGCGAGGCCTTCGTAGGGCCCGGCGTCGACATGGCGTACGAGTACGCCGGGAGCCAGCTCCACGACCGGCGGCAGCCCGCCCGCGGTCGCCCGCGTGAAGATCTCGACCTCGATGTTGATCGCGGCGAGGCGCTTGGCGAGTTCGACTATGTAGACGTTCATGCCGCCCGCGTCGCCCGTCCCCGGCTGGTGCAGCGGGGAGGTGTGAACGCTGAGCATGGCGATCCGGCGCGGCTTGCGATGACCACCGGGGAACCTGATGCGCGGAGCCACCAGACCGCTGCTGAGGCGGGAGACGTACTGGCTCACGTCGTAGGTCCTCCTCGTTCCGGGCACGGCAAACTGCGGAAGCAGCCCGTCACCAGCTGATAACAGCGGACTCTTCCCTTCCATTTCCCGGACCCCGCTGCTTTGCCAAATCATTGCCTTCCTGCCGTCGTGTCGCGAGCGCATACCCTCACTTCCATGAACCGCCCCGTAGGCACCGCGACCCGCGGGACGACCAACCCCAACCGGCTGCGCCGCATGGACCGCTGGATCGCGGCCACCCACGGCCCCGCAATGCGCCGCAGCGAGACGCCCGTCGCCGTCGATCTCGGCTACGGCGCCGCCCCCTGGACCGCCGTGGAACTACTCCAGCGGCTGCGCACCGCCGACCCCCGCTGCGAGGTCGTCGGCATCGAGATCGACCCGGCGCGAGTTGCGGCAGCGAAGCCGTACGAGCGCGAGGGGCTCAGCTTCCGGCACGGCGGCTTCGAGGTCCCCCTCCCCGCGCGGCCGACGCTGATCCGGGCCGCCAATGTGCTGCGGCAGTACGACGAGGGCGAGGTCGCCGCCGTCTGGGCGCGGCTCTGCGCGCGCCTCGCACCCGGCGGGCTGCTGGTCGAGGGCACCTGCGACGAGATCGGGCGGCGGCACGCCTGGGTGGCGCTCGGCCCGCAGGGGCCGCGGACGGTCACCTTCGCGACCCGGCTCGGTTCGCTGGAGCGACCGTCCGACCTGGCTGAACGACTGCCCAAGGCACTGATCCACCGCAATGTGCCCGGCGAGCCGGTGCACGCGTTCCTGCGGGACTTCGACCGGGCATGGGCGGCGGCGGCTCCGTACGCCTCGCTGGGCGCCCGGCAGCGCTGGATCAAAGCCGCGGGGGACCTGGCGGGCGACTGGCCGCTGGCGGACGACCGGCGGCGGTGGCGGCAGGGTGAAGTCACCGTGAACTGGGCTGCACTCGCTCCCAATTCCGTCTGAACAGGCGCGAACGGGGGAACGCAGAGGGCGCGTTGTTCGTCCCTGACGGTGGGATCGATCGGCCGATCGGCAGCGTTCGACCGCGAGCCCCTGTCGCTTTTGCGGACGTCGTGGCACCATCTCGACGTCGTCCGTAAGTTACTGACGGTAAATCATATTTCAGGTGTTCTGGCGCTCGTACGGAGTCCGGAGTCCGGAGGGGATGTCGTGAACCGACGCCGCTGTGCCACTGCCGCGATCACTTTGGTCTGCGCACTGACCGTGCTGGCGTCACCCGGGCAGGCCTTCGCGGCTCCCGAGCCGCCGCCGGCAGCCGGCCAGGGCGCGCCGAAGAAGTCGAAGACGCCTAAGAAGTCACTGGAAGAGGTACGCCTCGAGCTCGACGCGCTCTACCGCAAGGCGTCGTCGGCGACCGACGCGTACAACCTCGCCGAGGAGCAGGCCGACAAGCAGTCGGCCGAAATCGTCAAACTGGCGCAGGAGATCGTCAAGGGCCAGGCCCGTATCGACGAGTTGAAGAACCGCGCCGGCGCCGCCGCCCGCGCCCAGTATCGCGGCGGCGGACTGCCGCCCGAGGCGCAGCTGGTGCTCACCGACGACCCGCAGCTCTTCCTGGACGGGGCCGGCAGGATCCAGCAGGGCCAGAAGGCGACCAAGGACCTCCTGGGTGAACTGACCAGGACGCAGGCCGACTTGGCGTCGTACACCAAGGACGCGAGCGCCCACTGGCGGCAGCTGGAAGCCAACCGCGTCAAGCAGGCCAAGGCCAAGAAGGAGATCAACGGCCAAATCGCCGCGGCCAAGAAGATAGAGGACCGGCTGGAGAAGGAGGAGCGCGCGCGGCTGCTTCAGTTGGAGAGGCAGGCGGAGTACAACGCGCAGACGGCCTGGTTGAGCTCCGGCGCGCTCAAGGACGTCAACGGCAAGTCGAGCGCGCAGGGCAAGAAGGCGATCCGGTTCGCGACGGCGCAGATCGGCAAGCCGTATGTGTGGGGCGCGGAGGGCCCGGGGTCGTACGACTGCTCGGGGCTCACGTCAAAGGCATGGGCGGCCGCGGGGCGCGGCATCCCGCGCACCTCCCAGGAGCAGTGGCGGCTGCTGCCCCGGATCGCCGTCAAGGACATGCGGCCGGGCGACTTGATCATCTACCACGCGGACGCCAGCCATGTGGGGATGTACGTCGGCGACGGAGCGATCGTGCACGCCCCGCGGCCGGGGCGGAATGTGACGATTGCGGGCGCGGGCTCGATGGCGATTCTGGGAGTCGTACGCCCCGACAAGTGACGCAGACAACCCTAGTGACCTTCGTCATGGCCGCCATCAGGGCCGAACGGGCAAGTACCTCCCCATGCGCGGCATATGACAGTGACTCTTTGCGTTATCGCGTGCCGTACGCCATTCCGCTCCGCTGCAGGTACCGCTAGTGTCCTCGTCCGGTGGGGCGTCGAACGTCGCCCGACCGCCCTCGGGGGGAGGGAAGGAAGACCAGTCAGATGCCCGTACCTGTACCGCGACAGAGAAACGCCCCCGTCGCGGCCCCCGCCCACGGGAGCACCAATGGCGGCGACCTCACCCTCCTGGTGATCGAGGACGACCCGGCGGGCACCTTCACCGTCCCCGAGCTGCTCGACGCGGCCGGAACCCGGGTCCGTATCCGCAGCGCCCGCAACCTCACAGAGGCGGAGCGGCTGCTCACGGACGACGTCCACTGCATCCTCGTCGACCTGGGGCTGCCCGGCGCCGGCGAGGAGGATCTCGCCCCGCTCAAGCACGTGCTGCGGCTCGCGCCGCGCCACGCGGTCCTCGCCCTGACCACGTCGGGGGACGCCGAGCGCGCCGCGGAGGCGGTACGGGTGGGGGCCCAGGACCATCTGTTCCGCGACGAGCTCGACGAACGGCTGCTGAGCCGCGCCATCCGGTACGCGGTCGAGCGCAAACGCGCCGATGTGACACAGGTCAAACTCGCCGAGTCCCGGCTGCGCGCCCAGGAGAACGCCCGCCTTGAGCGCGGGCTGCTGCCCACTCCGCTGCTCGAGGGCTCGAATCTGCGGTTCTCGGCGCGGTACCGGCCGGGTCGCTCGCGCGCGCTGCTCGGCGGGGACTTCTACGACACCGTCCGCACCGCGGACGGCACGGTCCACGCGATGATCGGCGACGTCTGCGGGCACGGCCCGGACGAGGCGGCGCTCGGCGTCGAGCTGCGCATCGCCTGGCGGGCCCTGACGTTCGCGGGCCTGTGCGGGGACGAACTGCTCTCCACGCTCCAGCAGGTCCTGGAGCACGAGCGGGAGAGCGAGGAGATCTTCGCGACGCTCTGCACGGTCGACATCGCGCCGGACGGACGGCGGGCGGGCCTGTGCCTGGCGGGCCACCCCGCGCCGCTGATCGCCCGGCGGGGGCAGGCGGCGCAGTTGCTGCCGTACGACGAGGGCGGCCCGGCACTCGGCCTGCTGCCGCGGGCCCGCTGGCCGCGCCGCCAGGTGGAGCTGGGCGGCGCCTGGAGCCTGATGATGTACACGGACGGGCTGATCGAGGGCCGTGTGGGGCCGGGCGAGAAGCAGCGGCTCGGCCAGGACGGGATGGTCGAGATGATCAACCGGCAGCTGGCGGCGGGGCTCGACGGCGAGGCGCTGCTGGAGTCGGCGGTCGCGGAGGTGCGCGAGCTGAACGGCGGGGAGCTGACGGACGACGTGGCCGTGCTGCTGCTCAGCAGAAACGATTCTCGGAGCTAGCGCGACCGGCGTGGTGGCTACCGGCCGCCGTTGTACGGACCGTACGGACCGTCGCTGCTGGAGCCGCCGCCGCGGCGGCCGCCGCCGCCGGAGACCTGCTTGAGGGCGGGCCGTACGTCCACGAAGAAGACGATCGTGGCGATCAGCCCGGCGATCGACAGGAACAGCACGGAGACGAACAGGTTCAACGCGACCGTGACGCCCAGGATGATCAGCCAGAAGGACTTCTTCTGCTTGTCGGCGGCGCGGTAGGCGTCCTCGCGGGCCAGGGCAGCCATGAACAGAGCGGTCACGGAGGAGACGAGGAAGACCAGGTCGAGGATCAGCCAGAGGCCGATGTCGAATCCCGCACGCAACATGCTGAGCACCGCCTAAGAAGTGGTTTCGTAGCGCCTCGCGGCCAAGGTACCGGGAGAACGCGCCGGGCACCCCAAAAGGTGCCCGGCCCGTCCGCTCGGTACTGGCCTGTCCAGCACTGGCCTACCCAGCACCGGCACGCTTGGCACCGGCACGCTTGGCACCGGCACGCTTGGGCTGCCTGCCGGGCCTGGCCTGCACTGGCACTGGTCAGCCCTGGCATATCTGGAAGGCGGCACAGACGTGCTTGGCACCGGCGCGCTTGGTGCCGGCATGCCTGGCCTGGCCTTGCCTGGCCTTGCCTGGCAGCCGACACTGACGTGCTCGGCGCTGGCCCAGCCGGCCCGGCCTGGCCGACCCGGATGGCCTGCCTGCACTGCACTGGTCAGCCCTGCCTGGCACCGGCACTGACGTGCTCGGCAATGGCCCGGCCGGCCCGGCGGCCTACCTGGCCGCGCGGCCCGGCATGCCGACACTGGCCTACTTGGCCGGCGGCGTGGCCTTCTTCGCCGCGGGCTTGCGCGGCGGGGCCTTGCGGGCGGCCGGAGGAGCGGGCTTCTTCGTCTCGGCCTTGGCCTCGTTCTTCTCCTCGGCCTTCGGCGCCGCCTTCTCCTCGGCCGGGGGCTCGACGGCGACGGCGATCTCGGCGATCTCGTCGGCCGCCTCGCCGCGCCACGCCCTCACGGTCTGCTCGCCGTGCTCGGCGACCTTCTCGTATGCCTCACGGGCCTTGACGGCGTACTCGGCCGCCACGCCGACGCTGCGCAGCGCCAGGTCCTGAGCACTCTCGCCCAGCTTCTTCAGGTCGGTGTCGAAGGTCTCGAGCACTTCGGTGACCTTGGCCTGAACGGTGGCCTGGGCCTCCTTGGCCTGGATGGTCACCTTCTCCTGGACGGCCTTGGGGTCTGTGTTGCGTACGGCGTCGATACGGCTCGGGGCCTCGGCCTTGAGCTGCTCGATCAGCGCGGGGACCTTCTTCGCCTGCTGAACGGCGAGGTCGGCGGTGCCGGCCGCGAAGTAGAGGGGGGTCGGGTCGGTGAGGGTCTTACGCAGGTCATCGGTGATGGCCATGACTGTGGTCCTCCCGGATCGCAAGTCGGTGTTCAGGCTGAGGGTTTGTCGGCATCACTGCCGTCGGCCGTGCGGGGGCCGTCATCGTCGGCATCCATTCCATGCGCATCCGTGCCGCTCACATCTATGCCGTTTTCCCGGCGGAAGGACTCGTAGATCTGCAGCAGCACTTGCTTCTGCCGCTCGTTGATCGAGGGGTCGGCGAGGATGACGGCACGCGTCTCCAGCTCGTCCCGCTCCCGCTCGTCGAGAATTCCGGCCCGCACATACAGCGTCTCGGCGGAGATCCGCAGGGCCTTGGCGACCTGCTGCAGCACTTCCGCGCTCGGCTTGCGCAGCCCGCGCTCGATCTGGCTCAGATACGGATTGGACACCCCGGCGGCGTCGGCAAGCTGCCGGAGCGAGAGCTGCGCGGTGCGCCGCTGCTCGCGCAGGTATTCGCCGAGATTGCCGACGTTGAGTGATGCCATGCCTTGATGGTGCACCAGGCGCGCTAACTATTGCAAGCACATGCTTGCAAAAGTGTTCCAAGGCACATGTGACTGAGTGTGAGCCTGAGCACGATGGGTGTCGTTTTTGCAGGACAACTGTCGTACCAACGCGCCCAACCCAGGGTGTCCGGACGCCGCCCTGGGGGCGTCCCGTCGGACCCGACGCTTGTTCACTCAGTCGCGCCCGGGACCCTCCGCCGCTTCCCACTCAGCCAGCGTCTCGCGGAGTTCTTCGGGGATCTCGGGATGGTCGTGGAAGGGCCAGCCAGGTCGAGCAGGACGCGCCACAGGTCCCGGGCGTTACCCAGTGATGAGCATGCGCCGATCATGTCAGCGCGGACCGCAGGTGCGCCTCGGGTTTCCGACGTCGCCGCCCTCCAGCAGCACGACCACAGTCCCAAGTAGTTACTCAGCACTACACGCCACCTGGCGGTAGCTATACGAGAACAGGGCCATGATCCCCGTGGGTTCAAGGAAACCGAGGACTATTGTGTCCTTGGTCCTGAAGCGCGGGTGCTGCTGATTCGGTCGACGGCATCTGTCCATGATCTCGTCACAGGGTGAACCAGGGCGAGCCGATTTCGAGCTGGCGGTCGACGCGGAGCCGTTCGAGGGTGGCGGCGAGGTTGCGGGTGGCCCGGATGGTCAGTCTTGTACGACAGTAGGCCTCGCATCAACTGACGCGAGGCCCACTGGCTTCCGACTTTGTCGATACTGCTTCGTTGGGTGCTTAACCACGTGAAGACAACGGAGAAGGATTCGTCACCTGCAAGAGCGCACGACTCCGGATTGAATCTTGGTGGATGTGCCTTCCCAGATGGTTTCCGTAAAGTAATTGTGACATCCCGACCGCCTATCTCCATAGACGGTGACGCTTCCGGTAACAAAAGACCAATAGGTTCCGGAGGCGACGGTTTGATCAGGCCAATTATTAATCACTCTGCGAACTTCGACCCTCAGGTTGATCTTGTTCGTACAGCCCGTACGCCCACCTACGCCAACGATTCTGCCAGTAGAACTGACCGTCGGCACCTTGGCGAACCAGTTACAATCGGCGGACTCCTTCGCTGAGGCTACCGGCGTTAAAATTGCAGCTGCCACGAACACAGTTGCCAGTATCGCGATAACTCGTTTGATCATAATCCCCTCCAATTTGTGGCCCCGGTCGCGAGACGCTAGCAGCCTTTGCCTTCAACCGGCAGATTGTTTTGCGTCCCCGCTGCATGATTTTTTGTGGTGCGCGTCCACAACCACCACAAACTGAGATCTCTACCGAACCCGGGACGGTTCAATCAGGTCTTCCGGCTCCCAGTCCTGCCGCATCCACCCCACCCCTCACCGTTCACTCGTTCAGCTCAACGAGGCGGCCAGCCCGGGGAAACGAGGGCTATGGCGGTTACTCAGCGCTACACATCACCTCGCGGCAACGATACGAGAACAGGGCCCTGATCCCCGCGAGTTCGCGGAAACTGAAGGTTCTTCAGCGGGAACCCAAGGGTCTGCGGGTGCCATTGTCGGGGGTGGACCCGTGGGTTCGTGGCGAACACGCGGGATCGGCTGCGAGGTCGGCTTGGAGAAGCTGCCGGGCGGAGTCCGCGTAGCGGATCGCGGTCTTCTCGTCGATTCCGAAGACGAGCGCAAGATGGAGCGGGTCGGCGCCGTGTGTGAGGGCCTCTTCGAGCTGACGGTCGACGCGGAGCCGTCGCTGTTTGCCGGTGACAGCGTCCCGGGCCGCGATGATGTCCTCCCGGGTGACCTCTCGCAGGTGGTCGTAGCGGCTGGACCACTCCAGCAGCACCGGCTGGATCTCACCGAGGTAGGCCCAAGTCGTATGCCGGGAACGGGGCTCGGATCGCGGGCCGCCGTCGAGGAGAGTGCGAACCCAGGCTTCGACGGCGCGATGGATACCCGGGGGCATTCCGTCGAGTTTTCGTTCCAACCACCGGTCGACGGCAGGGGTGCGGTCGTCGACGAACAGGCCAAGGCGGTCCAGGACTTCGGCGATACGCACGACGGGAAGCCCACGGAACTCGTAGGGCCGGGAAGAGCTCGGAGTATCGGATCGGCTCGCCTTCGCGGAAGCCGGACCACACGATGACCAGGGCTCGGTTCACGTCGCTGGTGATCCAGCGGCTCCAGCCGCGGGCTTCTAAGGCCCAGTTCAGGCCTTGGACTTAATGTCACCTATCTCGAAAAGTTGCATCTGCTCGGTAGCGTTCGGCTCCATGGGTGATGTGAAGATCGTTGTTGAGCGCCGATACGCCCCCGACCCGATCGACTACGAGCGACTCGTCTCGCTGGTCGAGTCCACCGGCGAACGCGTCGTGCTCACTGAGGCCGACGTGCCGGTGAGTGTCCTGTTCCCGGCGGGGGTGTTGGCCGAGCTGGAGCACTGGGCCCGTGCCGAATACTCCACACCCCCACCGATATCGCAGGAAGGGGAAGAGCAGGACGCGAACGAGCCGACGTGGGACGTTGGCCGGCTCCAGGTCGAGCCGTTGGCCGGCCCGCAGGAGTACGGACCCTACATCCGGTACGTGCGCGCCGATGGCAGTCGCGTGAGCTTCGCCCGGAGCGGGGTGGTGGTGGCGGTGCAGCTGACTGCCGACGAGGCGGCGTGGCTTGAGGACAGAGCCATGCACACGCGCCAGGGATACATGGACCCCAAGCAGGCAGCGGCATTCGAAGAGTTCCTGGCCCGACAGCCACCGGTCGGCGAGCAGTGACGTTGAGAGGGGCCCAGTCTCAGGCCGGGAAGCGCCCCCATGGAAGCTCCACCGAAGCGTGATGAAACGGCCAACTACGAAACCAGGACACACAGCGCGGCGGCGATCATCGCCGCCAGTACGCCCCGCCGCAGCCGGGTACCTCGGGTTCGAACGCTCACGTCACTCCCCTTCCAGACGTTCATCTGGAAACGAAGCTATGGAGCGAACCTGCTGGTCAGCCTCACACTGTGGGGCCCTCCAGCGGGGAGACGTGAACACTGACGATGAAGCGGACGGCCTTGGCGCGGCCATTCTTTCAGCACGGCCAGGTTGGCGGGGGTGACGCCGACGCGTTCGGCGAGTTCGCTCACGGACATCTTCGCTTGGGGAGCAAGACGTCGAGGGGGCGCGGGGGTTGCTATGTCGGTTCGCCGGCATCCGTGACCATCCGGACGAGGGTGTCGACGAGTTCGTCGGAGGTCGTGCGCAATCCGTCTGTGCCGAGGTGGCCGCTGAGCTCCATGTCCGCGATGCCGTGGGCGCTGGTGAGCAGCAGGGCGCCGTAGTGCCGTGCGTTCCGCTCCCCGACGAGGTCGGCGACGATGGCCAGGAACTCGCCCTGGAAGCGTCCGGCCGCGCGGATGCGGTCTGCGGCCGGGTCGCCCGGTCCGCATAGCTGACGCCGGACGCGATCGAGTCCTTCGCCAAGTTCTTCAGGACGGTGTCCACGGCGCCTGAACAGCATCTGGTACAGGTGCGGCTGGTCCCGGCCTACGCCGATGAGGGTGCGGAGGGCGCCGCGCAGCTTGTCGGAGGCCGACAGGGCCGGATCGGTCCGCAGGGCGTGGACCCGGTCGGCGATCCGTTCCCAGCTCTCGGTCGCGACGGCAGTCAGCAGGCTGTCCTTACCCGTGAAGTGCCGGTACGGCGCTCCCCGGCTCACGCCTGCCCGCGCGCCCACCTCGCGCAAGGTGACGACTTCGGGGCCGCCGAGGTCGAGAAGGTCGGCGGCCGCGTCGAGCAGAGCGCGGCGGGTGAGGGCGGCGGATTCCGCACGAGTAACCATGACCTCCATCATATTGTTGACAGTGTCATCTGTGCTGATAGCTTAGCCAAGGTGACAACGTCATCTGAAACACGGAAGCTAGTCGTCGTAACCGGAGCCTCCACGGGCATGGGCGCGTCAGCCGCCCGCGAACTGACTCGCCAGGGATTCCACGTCCTGGCCGGCGTGCGACGCGACCGTGACGCCGACGCCATCCGATCGACCGGCATCGAGCCGGTCATCCTCGACATCACCAAGTCCGAGCAGGTGCAAGCGCTCGCCGCACGGATCGCCGACGACCCGCGCCCGCTGCACGCGCTCGTCAACAACGCCGGCGTCCAGGTGAACGCCCCGGTCGAAGCCCTGCCGATGACGGAGTGGCGGCGGGTGTTCGAAGTCAACCTGTTCGGCCACATCGCCGTCACTCAAGCGCTCCTGCCCGCGCTGCTGCACAGCAAGGGTCGTGTGATCAACATCAGCTCGGTCGGCGGCAAGTTCGCCATGGCCACATACGGCGCGTACGCCGGCGCGAAGTTCGCCCTGGAGGCTGTCAGCGACTCGCTCCGCCGGGAAGTCGCTCCGCTGGGCGTACAGGTGGTCGTGGTCGAGCCCGGCGGCGTCCGCACGGAGATGGCTGCCCGCGGGGTCGAGACGGCGAACCACCTGGCTGCCCAGATGACGCCGGAGCAGGACGAGCGCTACGGCAGCCTGGTCCAGGCGAACAACAAGTTGATGGCCTCGGGCACTGCTTCAGGCCTGACCGCCGACGCCGCCGCCCGAGTCATTGCGAAGGCCGTGACGACTCGTAGACCGCGCACCCGCTACACCGCCGGCCGGGATGCCGCCCTGATCATGCGCCTGGGCCCGATGCTGTCCGACCGCACGCTCGACCGAGTCCTCGCCGCCAACCTGCGCCGCCGCTACCCGAAGGAAGCCGTTGGCCGACGAGGACTCCACGAACGGCTCCGTCCCCAGTGGTGCGGCCACCGGTGAGCTCAGTCAACGGACAACTTTTCCTCCGGCTCGGGACGAGGGCTCTCCCGGCGTCAACCGAGGACGACCCAGTGATACTCACGCTTCCGTGAGGTGTGCGCCCGTCTTGCGCCCATGGCGAGTGCGGCCCTTCGACGAGGCGCCGCACAGCGAAGGGCTGTTGCTAGGAGGCCTTGCTGAGGGCAGGATCCGTGCGCCAGACGGTGGCGAGTTCGGGCAGTGGTACGCCAAGTACCTCGCTGAGCCGGACGATGGTGCCGAACGCGGGCGTCGGCAGCCGACCAGTCTCGATCTTGCGGAGGGTCTCCGGCGAGATCTCTGCCGCCAAGGCCACTTCGACGGGGCTGCGCCCGGCCCGGGCGGAGCGCAACGCGGCCCCGAGGCGTCGGCCCGCCTCGATCTGTTCAGGGGCGAGCGGATGGCGAACCATGCGCACATGCTAGGGCCGCAGGTGTCCTGCGGCAACCACTCCACCCACTGGTATAAATATACCTGTCAGTGCCCCGGGGAATCGAGGATCGCAGTGATCGAGCACAAATCTCCCGAAGACATCGAGCGTATGCACGTCACTGGACAGTTCGTCGGCCAGGTGCTGGCTGAGCTCAGTGACCTCGCCGCGGTAGGGGTCAACCTGCTGGACCTGGAGCATCACGCTCGCCGCCGGATCAAGGAGCGCGGCGCGGAGTCCTGCTATTGGGACTACGAGCCCTCGTTCGGCAAGGGCCCGTTCCGTAACGTGGTGTGCCTCTCGGTCAACGATGCCGTGCTGCACGGATTGCCGCACAGCTACAAGCTGCGCGACGGGGACCTGCTGACCATGGATATGGCGGTGGGCATCGATGGCTGGGCCGCGGACTCGGCCCGCTCCGTCATCGTCGGCACCCCGGCCGAGGAGGACCTGCGGCTGATCGAGGCCACCGAGGTCGCCCTGGAAGCCGCGATCAAGGTCGCCCAGCCGGGCAACAGGCTCGGGGACATCTCCGCGGCCATCGGCGCGATCGCCGCCGAGTACGGCTACCCGGTCAACCTGGAGTTCGGCGGTCACGGTATCGGCCGCACGATGCACGAGGACCTGCACATTCCCAACGACGGTCGTCCTGGCCGCGGTTGGAAGCTGCGTCCCGGCCTGACGATCGCGATCGAGCCCTGGTTCGCCGCCGGCACCAACAAGATCGTCTTTGACCCGGACGGCTGGACGATCCGCTCGGCCGACGGCTCGCGCACCGCTCATTCCGAGCACACGGTTGCCATCACCGAGACCGGCCCGCTCGTGCTCACCCGGCGCCCTCAGAGCAATAAGGGGCTGGAAGACCAGCGGGAATCATCGGCGACCGGACGCTGACGAGGGCTTCATCGAGGATGAAGCCCAGGTGGCCGACGACACGGCGACCGCGGCGATCAGCCGCGAGCGGGGCCGAGTTCAGCCGCCGGGTGGTCGGCTGGTCGATCGCCGACCACACGCGCACCGGGCTCGTCGCCGGCGCCCGCCAGGAACCCCGCGGTCACCCGCGGCACCCTGGCGAGCCCCCGGCACTCCCGGCCACCGTGCCGCCGTCAGCGATCTTCTCGTCGCCGGGCTTCGTACCTGCCGGAAAAGTGACCGAGCCGTCCGGGTTCACCGTGCAGCCGTTGCCGCGAGCGTCCGCGACCGCCACGTCCAGCTTCCGCTTGGCCACCGCCATGTCGAAGGCGAAACCGTTCAGCGCGGTGCTTACCAGACCGCACTCGGTCTGCACGTGGTGGAAGTTCTTCGACAGCTCCTGGAGCTCCCGCAGGGCGGCCTCCGCCGTGTCGCCCTTGAGCTGGTTCCGGATGCCCACGCAGATCTGGTTGTCGATCGCGTCCTTGGCCGTACTGGCCATGTCACCCGTCAACCGGTACCCGTCCGCAGCGTCCTCGTACTCGGTCGGCTTGGAGGCCTTCAGCGTCGCAAAATCCATGGCTGCGAATCACTTCTCCTTCGCCTGGCCGCCGACGGGCTCGGAGTCCTCGTACTTCGTCTTGAGCCTGTCCAACTCCCCCTTGAGCGCCTCGTCGGATCTCCGGCTCCGCGGGGCGAAATCAAACGCCACCCCAGCCCGACTCTCTAACTGCTGAACGTCGATCCGGCCGGGGTGCCTGGCCGGCCATTTCTGGATCTCGGGCGTCTTGTAATGGTCGACGTGCACGTCGCTCACTGGCTTGAGGGTGGCGTGGTGAGTGTGGTGGGTCCGTCGGTCGCGGCTTTGGCGTAGCGGCGGGCCAGGAGCGCGAAGGCGTCTTTGAGTTCGGTCGGGCCGACGACCTCGATGTCGGCGTCGAACCTGCCGATGGTGGCGGCCAGGCCGGGCCATGACCACGAGCCCAGGACGAGCCGGCAGCGGTCCGGGCCGAGTTCCTCGACGATTCCCTCGCGGGTGTAGCGGAAGACGGCGGCGGCGGGGAGGTCGAGGATCACCTCGCCGCGGCAGGGCCAGTCGCCGGAGCCATCGGAGCCCTGGAACCTGCTGGCCACGAAGGCGGCCACCTCTCCTCCGGGCAGCTCGCGCGGGGTGAAGCGGGGCCCCGTGGGGGTGCGCGGGGTGATCCGGTCGGCGCGGAAGGTGCGCCAGTCCTCGCGGTCGAGGTCCCAGGCGACGAGGTACCAGCGCCCGCCCCAGGTGACGAGATGGTGGGGCTGCACCCGGCGCGGAAGGGATTCGGCGCGGTCGTCGTCGGTGGCTCCCGGTGGAGATGCGGGAGCGTAGTCGAAGCGCAGCACTTCGCGGGCGTGGACGGCGGCGCTGAGCGTCATGAGCACGCTGCTGTCGACCTGTGTGTCCGGTCGGGTCGCGGGCCGCTCGACGGCGGTGACCTGGAGGGTGTCGATCCGGCGGCGCAGCCGTGCGGGCATGACCTGCCGGACGGTGGTCAGCGCGCGCGCCGCCGCTTCCTCGATGCCGGCACCGGTGGTGGTGGCGATCTGGAGTGCGATGGCCAGAGCGACGGCCTGCTCGTCGTCGAACAGCAGCGGGGGCAACTCCGTGCCGGCGTCGAGCCGGTACCCACCGTCCGGCCCCTTGAAGGCCACTATCGGATAGCCGAGCTCGCGCAGGCGGTCGACGTCACGGCGCACGGTGCGCGGGCTGATGTCCAGCCGCTCGGCCAGTAGCGCCCCGGGCCAGTCCCGGCGCGCCTGGAGCAGCGAAAGCAGCGAGAGCAGTCGCGCTGAGGTCTTCGGCATGACTCCATATTGCCCTGAGAAGCGGCCACACCCTGGCCGCTTCTCTTGCGACTGTTGTCTCGTGCCAGACAACGAGAACGACCGGAAGGGCCCGATCACCGTGACCGCCACGACCACGCCACCCTCGACTCTCGACGCCGAGCGGGCCGACCTGCTCGCCGGGCTCGCGACCGCGCGATCCGCCCTGACCGAAACCATCAGCGGGCTCAGCGACGAGCAGGCCGGCGAGCATCCGACGGTCAGCGCGCTGAGCCTGGGTGGGCTGATCAAGCACGTCGCGTCCATCGAGGAAGGATGGATGCGCTTCGTGGTCGACGGCCCGTCGGCGATGCGCTACGACCTGCCCGACGGTGTCACCTGGGCCGACCTCACGGCCGGTACCGCACGCGAGTTCCCGCAGTGGGCGATCGACCACCAGAACGACCTCCGGATGCTGCCGGGCGAGACGCTGGCCAAGATCGTCGCGCGCTACGAGCAGGTCGCCGCCCGGAGCGAGGAAGTCATCGCCTCCGTGCCTGACCTGTCGGCGACGCACCCGCTGCCGGAGGCGCCCTGGAACGAGCCGGGAGCAGTGCGCAGCGTGCGCCGGGTGCTGCTGCACGTCATCGCCGAGACCGCCCAGCACGCCGGACACGCGGACATACTGCGCGAGACGCTCGACGGCCAGAAGTCGTCCTGAGCGGTGGCGGGGCCCTGCCGGATCGGGCCATCGTCCTGACCGTGTCACCCAGGGATCGCAGGGCCGGGCGGCGGCTGCTCGCCGCCCGGCCCCCGGTCCCACGGCTTTGCCGGGCCGGGCAGTCGATAACTACCAATTAGCTGTACGGAGACGAGTATGTTCAATGTTCTGGGCGATGTGAGCTCTGTCCTACACGCCACCGGCCTGTCCTACACGCCGCCGGCCGTCACACGCGCGTCGCTACGCCGGCGATCGGCCGACGCGCGAGCTGCGGCATGACCCCGATGACCGTTCTCGACACCCGGGCCCTCAACCGCGCGACGCTCGCCCGGCAGTTGCTGCTCGATCGCGCCGAAGTGCCTGTCCTCGACGCCATCGCGCACCTCGGCGGCCTGCAAGCGCAGGAACCGCAGGAACCGTTCGTCGGGCTCTGGTCGCGGCTGCGCGCGTTCGACCCGGCGGTGCTCTCGGACCTGCTGACCCGGCGGAGCGTGGTGCGGGCCCACCTCATGCGCCGCACCGTCCACCTCCTCACCGCCGACGACACCCTGGCCTGGCGGGCTCGCCACGACACCATGCTGCGCCAACGGGTCCTCGGGACCTACCGCCGCGAGCTCGACGGGATAGACCTCGACGAGCTCGCGGCGGCAGGCCGGGCGGTAATGGCCGACGACGAGCCCCGTTCGATGACCGAACTCGCGCGGGCGCTGGCTGAGCGCTGGCCGTCGCCGGGAACGCGGGCGCTGGGTGAGATGTTGATCGGCGCCCTCGTCCCGGTGGTGCAGCTGCCGCCGCGCGGGCTGTGGCGCACCAGGGCGGGAGTGCGCAACGTCCTGCTCTCCTCCTGGCTGGGGCGCGAGATCGACCCGCCGGCCCCGGAGGGCTCCGATCCGGTCGGCGAAGCGCTGGTACGGCGCTACCTGGCCGCGTTCGGCCCCGCCGCCTCTGCCGACCTGCGCGCCTGGTGCGGCCTCGCCGGACTGCCGGCCGCGGTCGCCTCGATACGGGAGGAGCTGGTCACCTTCCGCGACGAGCGGGGCCGGGAACTGTTGGACCTCCCCGACGCGCCGCGCCCCGACCCCGACACACCGGCCCCGGTGCGGTTTCTGCCGGCGTTCGACAACGCGATCCTCGGCTACCACGACCGCAGCCGGATCATCGACGACGCCCACCGCGGCCTGTCGGTCGCCGGCGCTCGCGTTGTCCTGGTCGACGGCCGGGTCGCCGCGACCTGGAGCGTCAAGGACGGCACCGTGGTTGTCACCCCGCTGCGCCGCTTCTCCCGAGCCGACCGCACCACCGTCGCCGAGCAGGGGCGGGCGCTGGCGTCGTTCCTCTCCGACAACGACAGCCACCGCGTACGGGTCGCCGCGTCTCCCCGCTGAGCAGCACACGCATGGCCCCGCAGCCGGCCGCCCCCGCTCCGACCGCGCGCAGGATCGCAGCGGGTCGACCCGCCTAAGGACGTCGGCTGAACTTGAGACGTGACGAAGGGCGGCGGGGTCACCGCGACAGCCCGCGGTGACCCCGCCGCGCGGCGCCCCCCCGCCCCCCGCCCCCCCCCCCCGCCCCGCCCCGCCCCCCCCCCCCCCCCCCCGCGCGCAACTAACCGCGCGCGACAACCACGGCGCGCCCGCGGGCTGCCAGGGGGTGGGGTTGGGCC
>NZ_JBIAPW010000030.1:30191-57717 GCF_042888505.1 Streptomyces sp. NPDC002870 | reverse complement strand
GGCGCGCCCCCCCCCCCCGCCGGGCGCGGGGGGGGGGGGCGGGGGGCGGGGGGGGGCGCCCCCCCCCCCCCCCCCCCCCCCCCCCCCCCCCCCCGCGGCGCCGCCCGGCCCTGCTCGGCCCTGCTCGGCCCTGCTCGGCCCTGCTCGGCGCCGCCCGGCGCTCAACTACCGGCGCTCGACTACCACGTCGCGCCCGCGGGCTGCCTGGTGGTGGCGTTGAGCCGGTTGAAGAGGTTGGTCACGCCGATCATCAGGATGATGGCCGCGAGCTGCTGCTCGTCGTAGTGATCGGCGGCGTCGTCCCAGATCGAGTCCGATACCGCGTCGGGCCGGTCGGCCAGCCGGGTGGCGGCCTCGGTGAGCGCGAGCGCGGCGCGCTCGGCGTCGTTGAAGAAGGGCGCCTCGCGCCAAGCCGCGACCGCGTGCAGCCGCTCATCGGTCTCGCCCCCCTTCTTCGCACTGGCCACGCCCGCGACCACGCAGTAGCTGCAGCCGTTGATCTGGCTTGCTCGCAGGTGGACCAGCTCGAGCGTGGACTCCGGGACACCGCCCTTTCGCACCGTCTTCAACAGGTCGAGGATGGCCGGCAGGGCCTCGGGAATGATCGTTGCGGGGTTGTTCATCCGTGCCTGCATGATTGGTCTCCCTCAGGAAGTTCGTCTTCACTACACCGACGGAACGCGACGGGAGAATGTGACCGGGCTCCACAACAATTTTCCGGTGGGGCTCAGGCTTCCTCCGCGAGGGAATCGACGGGACGGTCGACGTCTGACGGACCGCGGCCAACTCGCCTTATGCCAGCCCCAATTCCGGCGGCAGTGGGCGGCTGTGCAGCACGTCCAGCCGGGAGACGGCCCGGGTGAGGACGACGTAGAGCCGGTGCAGGCCGCGCGCCTCAGCCGCGGCGATCGCCGCCGGTTCGGCGACGACGACATGGTCGTACTCCAGACCCTTGGCGGCCGTCGCGGGCAGGACGGTGACGCGCGCCTCGGCGGCGAGGTCGTCGGCGGCCGCGGTCGTGATGCCCGCCGCCACGAGCGGGGCGCTCAGCCGGTGCGTCTCCGGCTCGTCCGCGATCACCCCGACGGAGCCCTCGTGGGCAAGTGCCGCCCGTACGGCCTCGACCGTCGCCGCGGCCAGGTCGTCGACCTTACGGGTCGTCAACTCACCGTCCCCGCGGTGGGACCGGCCGAGCGGCATGTCGACGCCGAGCGCCGGGACCAGCCGGTTCGCGAGGCGCACGATCACCGCCGGGACCCGGAACCCGGTCGTCAGCGGGACCACCAGCGCCTGTTCCTTGCCGAGGTGCGCCAGCTGCTCGGGCCAGCTGCGGGCGGCCCACGGCGTGGTGCCCTGGGCGAGGTCGCCGAGTACCGTCAGCGAGCCGAATCCGGCCCTGCGGGCGATCGCGCGGCACTGCATCGGGGAGAGGTCCTGGGCCTCGCCGACGACGATGTGGCCGTAGCCCTCGGGGCGTTCGATGAGGCCCGCGAGTTCGTCGAGGAGTACGAGGTCGGCCGCCGTCCACTTCGCCGACCTGTACGAGCGCCGGGGCTTCGTCCAGCGGATCGCGTCCCACTCCTCAGGCGCGAGCAACGGGTCGGCGGCGTCGGCAGCGTCGGTGAGCAGCGCCGCCAGCACCTCCTCCGGCTGCGTACGCGGCCAGGCGGCGTCAACGAAGGCGGAGACCGCGCGGGCCCTGCCGACCTTCTGCACCCAGGTGTTGCTCACCGGTCCCGCCCGGCGCTCCGCCTGCAGCTGGATGGCGCGCACGGCGCGGGTGCGGACGCGTTCGCGCCCGACGGCGTACGGCAGGGCTTCCGCGCCCACCTCGGCGACGATCCTCTCCAACTCGCCGAGCGGGACGCGCCAGCGGTACGAGCCGTCGGGAACGGCGAGCCGTTCGGCGGGCGGCGCGACCCTCGCGTACAGCGCGCGGTGCAGCACGGCGGCCATCCGAGCGTCGTGCTTGACGGCAGCGGCGGCGTCGCTGTCCCGCGCCCGCACCTCGTGGCGGGCGATCTCGTCGTCGACAGTCGACTGCCGGATGCCGGTCTCCCCGAGCGAGGGCAGCACTTCGGCGATGTACGAGAGGAAGGTGCGGTTGGGACCGAGGATCAGCAGTCCGCCGCGCTGGATGCGCTGGGGGTAGGTGTAGAGGAGGTACGCGGCGCGGTGCAGGCCGACCGCGGTCTTGCCGGTGCCGGGGGCGCCCTGCACACAGACGGATTCGGCGAGACCGGACCGTACGAGATCGTCCTGTTCGGGCTGGATGGTGGCGGCGATGTCGCGCATCGGGCCGACGCGGGGGCGCTCGATCTCACCGGCCAGGATGGCGCTCGTGGCCGACTCCCCGGCCGCCAGGCACTCGTCCTCCAGGCTGGTGAGGTCGCCGGGGTTCCCCTTGCTGAACGGGGCCCAGCCGAAGCGGCGGCGGACGGCGACGCCCAGCGGGTCGCGGGCGCTCGCCTGGTAGAAGGTGCGCGAGACGGGGCGCGCCAGTCGACGACGAGGGGCGGGGCGGAGGGGTGCTCGGTGATGCGGCGGCGGCCGATGTGGTGGCTCTGGCCGTCCTGGTGGTCGAGGCGGCCGAAGAAGAGCGGACTGTCCGGCTCTTCGGCCAACTCCTTGGCCCAGCTGCGGAGTTGGCGGCCGAGGACGTCGGCGTCTGCGCCGGAGGCGAATGCGTTCTCGCCGGTGACGACGCGGGTGGCCGCAGCGTCGACCATGCCGGCGAGGGCGGCACGGCAGGCCTCGTGGTGGGTCCGTTCCTGGTTCAGGTCCTGGTTCAGGTCCTGGCCGATGTCATCGTTCAGTGCCGTCATTCCATCGAGAATAACGCAACCGAGTCACATTTTTAACTGAGGCGCGATAGCGGCTACGCGAGGCCTTCGCGCAGCTGGTCGAAGGCGAGCCGAGCGGCAGCCACGGCGGCCGGGCGGACCGCGTCGGCGCTCTCCCCCGCCGCGATCCGCCGCCAGTTCTCCTCGGCGAGGATCCGCTGTACGGCGACGATCTGACCGGCGGCCAGCCGCGCGCGAAGGCCGCCGCCGAGGGCCGCGGTCAGCGCATCCTCCGACCTGCCCCGGTACGCCTGCAGCCGCGCGACCAGACTCGGCGTCCCGTACAGCAGCCGGTGGTAGGCGAGTACGCCCTCGTCGTCGTTGAGTCCGGTCACCGGGTCGGACCGCTCCAGGCCGTCGAGGAAGTGCCGGTGCAGGGCGTCCAGCGGGGAGATCCCGGGCGGCCGGGCGGCGACGACACGGGCCGCCTCGTCCTCGTGGTCGGCGAACCGGTGCAGCGCGAGGTCCTCCTTGGCGGGGAAGTACCGGAAGAGGGTCGGCTTGGAGATATCGGCGGCGGCCGCGACCTCGGCGACGGAGACCCGGTCGAAGCCCTTCTTGAGGAAGAGAGCGATCGCCGCGTCCGAGATCGCCTGGTACGTCTGCCGCTTCTTGCGCTCCCGGAGGCCCATCTCACCGCTCATGACTCCGAGCGTACGCACCCACAGCCGACCGGCGGCCAGTTGATCAGTTGGCCAGGTGGCCAGGTGGCCAGTGGCAGGTAGCCAGGTAGCCAGGTGGCCAGTTGACCTCAACCGCACTTGGGGTTTCAGACTGTCAGCAAGCGATCGAGTCGAGGAGTGGACGGCATGCGCGTGGCACAGGTCAGGGAGTTCGGCGGCCCGGACGTACTGATCACCACAGAGGTCCCGGATCCGGTGCCGGGTCCGGGCGAGGCGGTCGTCGCCGTCTCCGCCGTGGACACGATTTTCGTGGAGACGCAGATCCGGTCCGGCACCTTCGGCGAGCACTTCCCGGTCCAGCCGCCGTACGTACCGGGCGGCGGCATCGCCGGCACGGTGCGGGCGGTCGGCGAGGGGGTGGACGAGGCGTGGATCGGCCGCCGCGTGATCACTTCGCTCGGCTTCAGTGGCGGCTACGCGGAGCAGGCGCTGGCCGCCGCGGCCAAGCTGGTCCCGATTCCGGACGGCCTGGACCTGCACGAGGCGGCAGCCCTGGTGCACGACGGCGTCACCGCGATGGCCCTCCTGGAGTCCACCGGCCTGGGTGCGGGCCACCGAGTGCTGATCCTGGGCGCCTCGGGCGGCATGGGCACGCTGCTGGTCCAGCTGGCGAAGGCCGTGGGCGCGGAGGTCGTCGGTGTGGCGCGGGGCGAGCTCAAGACGTCCCTGGTACGGGAGTTGGGTGCCGACGCGGTGGTGGACGCCACATCCCCCGACTGGGTCGCCCGGGCCCGTACGGCCCTCGGCCCGTCGGGCGCCGACGTGGTCCTGGACGGCGTCGGCGGCGACCTGGGCCTGGCGGCCTTCCCTCTGACGGCGGACGGCGGCCGCTTCTCGGCACACGGCGCGCCGACGGGCGGCTTCGCCCCGGTGGACGCGGCGGAGGCGGAGCGCCGGGGCATCAAACTGCTGGGCATCGCCGACGTGCAGTTGTCGGACGAGGAGTATGTCCGCCTGGCGGCCAAGGCCCTGACGGAGGCCGCGTCGGGCCGCCTGCACCCGGTGATCGGTGGCGAGTTTCCCCTGGAACGCGCATCGGAGGCACACGCGGCGATCGAGGGGCGGGGGTTGCGGGGGAAGGTGCTGCTGACGACGTGAGTGGCGGGTGACGGAACAGAGGTGAGGTGACGGAACAGGGGTGAGGGGTCACCCCCGCCGCCCCCTCATCCCCGGCGCTTGCGAATCAGGACCTCGATCCCGTCCAGCACGCGGTCCAGGCCGAAGCCGAACTCGAAGTCCGGCTCGTCCGGTTCGGACATCACCTCGGACTCCAGCATCCGCGCCACCGCCGGATAGCGGGCCGGGTCCGCCAATCGCTTCAGGGTGGTCGCGTACTGGCGCATGACCTCCTCCGGCGAGCCGCCGCTCGCCTCGATCGCCGCGCCCAGGTCCGCCGTCAGCAGCGCCTCGCTCCGTACGAAGCCGCTGACCAGCAGGATCATCGAGATCTTCTCGCCCTCGCTCAGCCCCGTCTCCTCCAGCGCGGCGAGGCCCCGCTCCCACCAGGCCACCGAGTTGGGTGTGGCGGGCGGGCCGGAGACCGGGATGCGCAGCACCCACAGGTTCCGGTGGAACACCTCGCGCTGCGCCCAGGCCCAGGCCGCGAGCCCCTCCCGCCAGCCCGTGCCGGGGTCCGGCGGGGCGGGCGGCAGGCCTATCACCGCCTCCTGCATCAGGATGTAGAGCTCGTCCTTCGCGGCGACGTACCGGTACAGCGACATCGTCGAGACGCCCAGCTCCTTGGCGACACGCCCCATGGAGACCGCCGCAAGCCCTTCAGAGGCTGCGACGCCCACCGCCGCCTCGACGATCCGGTCCAAGCGGAGCCCCGGCTTCGGCCCCTTCGAGGGGCGTTCGCGCAGACCCCAGGCGGCTTCGATGCTGGCCGGCAGGCCGGTCTCGCCGCGAGTATCGCCCGTACGGCCCCTATCGCTCTTACCGCCGCTGCCGCTGCTCCCGTTGCCGTGCGCCGCCATCGCCCTCCGCCTTCTCCCGCCCTCCAGCGTCTCCCGCTTGACGTACATCCTAGTAATGCGTAAGCCTTACACAGTAACGCGTACGAGATACGCAGAAGGAGAGTGCGGCAACCCATGACCCAGCCACCGGCCATCGAGGCCACCGGTATCGCCAAGGCCTACGGAAAAGTCAGCGTCCTCCACGGCATCGACCTGCGCGTCGAGCGCGGCGCCGTCTTCGCCCTGCTCGGCCCGAACGGCGCAGGCAAGACCACGGC
This sequence comes from Streptomyces sp. NPDC002870, assembly GCF_042888505.1. Lineage (NCBI taxonomy): Bacteria > Bacillati > Actinomycetota > Actinomycetes > Kitasatosporales > Streptomycetaceae > Streptomyces > Streptomyces sp. NPDC002870. Next base: position 51,958 of record NZ_JBIAPW010000030.1, on the reverse strand, counting down.
CGTGCGGATCCTCGCCACCCTCACCGCCGCCGACGCGGGCCACGCGCGCGTCGCCGGGTACGACGTCGTCGCCGACCGCGCCCGCGTACGCCGCACCATCAGCCTGACCGGCCAGTTCGCCGCAGTCGACGAGAAGCAGACGGGCGAGGAGAACCTCCGCATGATGGCCCGCCTCAGCGGCCTGTCCCGCGCGGCCGCCCGCCGCCGCGCCGCCGAACTCCTCGAACGGTTCGACCTCACCGACGCGGGCCGCCGCCAGACCGGGACGTACTCCGGCGGGATGCGCCGCCGCCTCGACCTCGCGGCCGGCCTGGTCGGCGACCCGGAGGTCGTCTTCCTGGACGAGCCGACGACCGGCCTCGACCCGCGCAGCCGTCAGGAGCTCTGGCAGGCGGTACGCGACCTCTCCGCGCGCGGCGCCACCGTCTTCCTCACCACCCAGTATCTGGAGGAGGCCGACCGGCTGGCGGACCGCATCGCAGTCGTGGACGGCGGCCGTCTGGTGGCTGAGGGCACGGCGGACGAACTCAAGGCCCGGGTCGCGGGCCACCGCCTCGACCTCGTGCTCAACGACACCGCGGCGTACTGGCGGCTCGAGTCACACGCGGTCCACCGCTCCCCCGAGACGCTCACCCTCGGCCTCCCGACGGACGGCACGGCGGCCCAGGTCCGGGCCCTGCTGGACGAGATCGACCCCGAGCGCCGCGACGTGGCTCGCTTCTCGGTCCAAAGGGCCACGCTCGACGACGTCTTCCTCGCCCTGACCGACAAGGAGCCCGCCCATGTCTGACGTCGTCACGCCCGCGCTCACGATGGCCGGACGCAGCATCCGCCTCTCCCGCCGCAACATCGACGCCGTCATCACCTCGATGATGCTGCCGCTCATGCTGATGCTGGTCTTCATCTACTTCTTCGGCGGAGCCATCAACACCGGTACGAAGTACGTGACCTACGTGATCCCCGGCATCCTCATCCTCTGCGCCGCCTTCGGGGCGTCCTCCACCGCGGTGAGCGTGAGTGAGGACATGAAGGGAGGGATCATCGACCGCTTCCGCTCCCTCGACGTGGGCGGCACGGCGATCCTGGCCGGCCATGTCGCCGCCAGCACCGTACGCAATCTCTTCTCGACGATGCTCGTCCTCGGCGTCGGCCTCCTCATCGGCTTCCGCCCGTCGGCGACACCGCTCGGCTGGCTCGCGGCCGCGGGCATCCTGATCGCCTTCCTGCTGGCGATCTCCTGGCTCTCCGCAGCGGTCGGGCTGCTCGCCAAGACACCTGAGGCGGCGGCCGGGTTCACCTTCTTCATGATGTTCCTGCCCTACCCGAGCAGCGCGTTCGTACCGATCCACACGATGCCGAGCTGGCTCCACGGCTTCGCCGACCACCAGCCGGTGACCCCGCTGATCGAGTCCCTGCGCGGCCTGCTCCTGGACCAGCCGGTGGGGACGGCACCGTGGACGGCGCTGGCGTGGTGCGGGGGGATTCTCGGGGTGGCGGTCGCACTGTCGGGGATCTTCTTCAGGATCCGTACGGCGTGAACGCTCGAACATCCAACTGGCCTACGTCGTCAGGACGCGGACCGTGCCGCCGACGACCGAACCAAGCTCGTGTACGCGGACATCACCGGCCCCGTCGTCGCGGACGGCCTGAAGCAGCCAGTCCGGTTGGCCTCAGCTCCCTTCGGGCACGCCAAGATTCTCCCAGCACGAGTCGAACCATTTCTGTGCCGAGGCGACGAAGAGTGACCCCTGCGCGTCGGGGTCACCGGTCTTCTCGTAGTGGAAAAGCGTCGACTGCAGCCCGAGGACGTCCAGCGCCTGGACCTCGGTGCCGTCGGACAGGGGCATCGTGCGGTTCTCCACCACGTAGAGGCCGTGCAGTGCCGAAGTCCGGTTGAGCAGATAGAGCTTGTGGGTCGGGGTGAGCGGCGCCCGGCGGACGTCCACGTCGACAGTGGCGACCAGCCCGCCGCGGCGCAGCGCAACAAGCTTCTCGCGCAGTCGCCCGGTGTGGAACTCGACCATGGTGGCCCAGCGTTCGTGCGGGCGTGCGTCCGATGGGTCATCGGCCGCGGCCGGGTATGCGGGCCTCGGTTCGCGACTGGGCAGGAGCAGCCTGAGGCTGATGCTCCGGGGGCTCACTTCACCAAGGGCCACCCGGTCGGCCTGCACGCCGACATGGTCGGTCAGGGACTCGGTGGTCAGGCAGAAGGCGTCGAGTGAGACTTCCTCCGCCTCGAAGGCCTCCGAGATGAGTGGACCGAGACCGACAGGCACCGGCTGGCCGGCCCTCGCCTTGGGGGTGTGGATCCGCCGGGCCCGGATCACTCGTGACCCGCTGCCCTGCCGTGACTCGATCCAGCCCTCGGTCTGAAGTTCGCGCATGGCCCGTTGGACGGTGTCCTTGGACACCCCGAACTCCGCCATGAGTTCGCGCTGCGTGGGCAGCAGCTGCCCGAGCCGGTAGTCCCCTCGGTCGATCCGTGAGCGCAGTTCGCCAGCGATCTGCTGTGCCGTCCGTGCGCCCTGTTGCGGTGTTGCGCCCTCACTGGCGCCTGGGCGTTCAGTGGCCATAGCTCGACCGTACAACTTGGACCGGGCCACACACATCACTTTCAGCCAAGTTAGCCAATTGGACTGCCGATCACGCTAGTTGTTCTGGCTTACTGTCAAATAAGCAGCCACCCAGTCCAATTGGACTGCATCCCCACGAAGGTGCCGGGAGGTGAGCATGGTCGGGTCAGCCCCGGTCCGCATCACGCGCGGCCGTCAGCACAGCCTCCAGCGAATCGACGATGACCTCGGCCCTCTCCTGTTCCAAGGCAGCCAGCTTGCGCGCGTTGCGCGCATAGCCCAGAAAGGCGACATCTGCCGCTCGCGCCGCATGCAAATCGGCAGGGGAATCCCCGAGCAGGACCACCTCCGAGGCATTCATCCCGGTACCCGCCAGAGCACGCCGCACGCAGTCCGGGTGCGGCTTGAGGCGTGCCACGTCGTGCGTACGCCCGTAAATATGCCTGCCGAAGCACTCCGCGAGGTCACGTCTTTCGAGATAACGCCGCACCGCCGCGGGCGCGTTGTTCGTCGTCACGGCGAGCTGCAGCCCGAGGGCGCGGAACGTCCGGATCAAAGGGTCTGCGAAGGCGGTGGGCCGGGAGCTCGCCGCCGCGATCACCTCCTCACGGGTGATCAGCTTTTCGAGCTCCGCCACCAGGGGACTGCCGGGGACGGTGTTGGCGTACGCGCGGAGGACGGCCTGCGGATCGTCCGTCTCCAGCGCCTCGGACGGGATCACGTTCTCGTCGCTGTTGCCCGCGATCAGCTCCCGCAGCCGACCGGCCACCTCACTCGCCGGATGTCCTGCGAAGAGCCGGCAGATCGGCCCGTCGAAGTCGAAGAAGACGCATTTGGCTGGGGAGAGCAGATCACGAAGGTCGGCCACACACGCACGCTACAGCGCCCCCCTGAGGCGCTGTTGAGCTCCCCGGCGCCCGCACTGAGGAAGGAAGCAGACCCATGGACCTGATCACCTTCACCGTCACTCTGCTCGATCTCGGCCTGGGCGAGCTCATGGCCTGGCGCTACGGGGCCCCGGGCCTCGTCGGTCTGGCCCTGCTCGGTCTGGGCATCAAGGCACGCCACCACGGGTGCGCGTGCGCAGGCGCCTTCATCCTGTCCCTGCTCCTGGTGCCTCCAGGAGCGTGACCGCCCCACCCGCAAAGGACGGACCCGTCATGCCACTCATCGCCCTTGCCGTCGCCACCCTGGCCGTCGGCTTCGAGACGCTCGTGGAGAGCCGCTTCGGTCCGATGGGAATCATCGCGCTGCTGCTGCTCAGCATCGGCGTGAAGGCCAGGAACACCGCGTGCGCCGGAATCGGCGCGATCATCCTGGTGATGCTCGTCGCGTGATGCCGGCCGAGTCAGCCCAGTGTCAGATCCGAAGAGATGGTGTCCCACAGCCCGTCGAACCACGCCTGCGACTGCGCCACGAAGGCATCGTCCCGCTGCCCTCGGCCCGATTCGAAGGGGAAGAGCAGCGAATTCGTGCCGAGCACGTCGTAGATCTCGAGCGGCCCGTCGTCGATCTGCTCCTCGCGCCGCATGACTCTGTAGTAGGTGAAGAGCGCCTCCGAGCCGTTCAGCAGATGGAGCTTCACGGGCGGGGTGAAAGGCAGGGCGCGGAAGGTGACGTTGACGTCGCAGCCGATCGTCGCGCGAAGAGCCATGAGGTTGTGGCGCAGTACCTGGCCCTGTGCGTTGCGCTGCGCCAGCCAGCTCTGATGAAGCAGTTGATCGTCCTGCGGGGCGCCGCGCGGGGACGGGAAGGCGAGGTCCATGTCCGGGCGGCCGGGCAGCAGGATGCGGACTTCCACCGTGGACGGTCTGATGGCGCCCTCGTAGATCCGGCGCAGCGGCTCCCCGAGCGCGAGCATCAAGGGTTCCGCCGTCAGGCAGACGGCATCGACACGAACCTCGGGGGCAGAGAACGCCTCCGCGAGGCGGGTTCCCAGGTCGACCATGAGCGGCTCGGGTGCGTCACCGCGTCGTACGGCCTCGGGCTCGGCGACGCGGGACGGGCTGCCCCTGCTCTCATCGGCCAGCAGCCCCTCGTCCCGCATGATCCGCAGGGCCTGCCGGACGGTGGCACGCTCCACACCGAACTCTTCGGCCAGCTGAGCCTGTGTCGGCATCCTCTCGCCGGCTTTCAGTTCACCCGTGCGGATTCGTTCGCGCAGCACGTCCGCCACGTTCTGGAAGGAGTGTCGCCCGCTGTTGTGTGCCGTACTGTCGCCGTCCACACACCAACGCTACAACTCAACCTTCGTCCAAGGCAGTTGTGTGGCAGAGGTCAGAAGACGTCCGGGCACCAAGGCCGCCTCGGCGTACGGAACACGGCATCCGCCACCCCCGCCGCCCCCGGCGTCCGCTCGTCCACCAGCCCAAGCGCCGCCAGCCGCACCGCCGACTCGTCGCCCAGATACAGCGCCCCCAACTCCCTCACGTCCAGCGCCAGATCGGGGGACTCGGCCGATGGCGTGCAGACCGCGCCCTCCGGTGAGACGTCCAGGCGGAAGCGGCCGCCCGCGAGGCCCAGCCCGTCGTGGACGTCCAGGATCAGGGTCGCGGACGTCGCGTACGTACGCGCCTCCAGCGCCCGCACCACATCCAGGATCCGCACCCACAGGAAGTCCGCCTGTGTCAGGATCCTCGCCGCCCGCGGGTCCGGGAGCAGCAGCGGAAGCAGGTCGTCCGGGGCGCGGTAGCCCGACTTGACCGTGGTGATCCAGTCCACCGAGCAGACGTAGTGCCACAGCGCACGCTCCGCCGCCGGTGTCAGGGCGAGCATCTCGCGTACCGACGCCGTGTTCAGCGGCTGCTTGGCATCGCCCCAGTTGTCGTCCGACTGGTAGGCGAGCAGGCCCTCGACCTCGCCGGACGCGGAGCGGTAGACCGCGTAGAACGGCTCCGTCCACGGCTGGGCCGCCAGCTGCGCCTGGCCCGTGTTGAGCTGCCACCAGCGCTCGTCACGGCTCACCACGCCCGGCTGCCTGGCCGCCAGCCGTGCATGCAGTTCCGGGCCGAGTTTGCGTACGTCCGTGGCGTCCGCCAGGTCGATGCGGCCGCCGTCGGCGGGGCCCGACCAGCGCCGGTCGAGGCCCGTGCGCGGGACGTCGATCGCCCACTCGGTGATCCAGGCGGCGGGACCGTAGCCGTACCGCCCGTAGATCGGGTATTCCGCGGCTATCAGCGTGGACACGACGTCGCCGCGCTCCTTCGCCTCCGCGAGGTCGGCGGTGATCAGGCAACTGAGCAGGCCGCGGCGGCGGTGTGTGGGCGAGACCGTCACATTGGAGACGGCGTTCGCGGGCAGGGCGGCGCCGCCCACCGCCGTGAGCTGCTGAGCGAACGAGCGGTACGTCGCCACGCAGCGGCCGTCGTCGAACGCGCCGCGCACCCGCGTGAGTTCGACGTGCGCCCTGCGCGAGGCGGCCTCTTCCTCCGAGACCACCGGCGGCCGCAGAAATCCGGTGCACAGGGCCCGCAGCCAGTCGGGGTACTCGGACTCGGTGATGACGCGGGTCTCGACGCTCATGCGGCCCCACGCTAGGCCGAACGCCGACCGGCCCGCATCCGAGTTTCGACCGGAGCAAACGCTTCAGAACGCCGCGCGGATCGCGCCCACCTCCATGCCGCCCCCCAGCAGCGGCATGCGCCCGATCCGGCCCACCACCGGCGAGTCCACACCCATCACCTCGAGCGCACGGCCCAGCACCGGACGCAGCGCCCGCGTCGCGCCGTCGTCCACCTTGAAAGCCAGCGCGCGGCCGTCCGCCAGCGCCACCGCCTGGACCGCCTCCGCGCCCATCTTGGAGAGCGCGCCCGGCACCTCGCGCATCAGCCAGGTGTCGTGGCGGCGCGTGCCCGCCACGTACCCGGGGTGGGCGCGCATCGCGTCCGCGACCCGGCGCTCGGCCGAGCCCGGCTCGGCGAGCACGCAGTGGCGGAAGGCGCGGGCCAGACCGGTCAGGCTGATCCCCATCAGGGGTGCGCCGCAGCCGTCCGTGCCCGCGGCCGCGACCCGCTCGCCGGACGTGTCCTCGACCACCCGGTGGACCAGCTGCTGGAGGGGGTGCGCGGGGTCCAGGTAGTTCGTACGGTCCCACCCGTTCAGCGCGCAGGCCGCGAGCATCGCCGCGTGCTTGCCGGAGCAGTTCATGGTGACCCGGTCCCGGACCTGGCCGCCGGCCAGATACCTCTCGGCCTCGACCGGGTCGAGCGGCAGGTCCGGCGGGGTCTGCAGTTCGTCCGCCGACAGCCCGTGCTCGGCGAGCATCTTGCGTACGAGATCGAGGTGAAAGCTTTCGCCCGAGTGGCTCGCGGCGGCGAGCGCCAGGCGCTCGCCGTAGAGGTCGAGCCCGGCCCGCAGAACGGCCGCGGCCTGCAGGGGCTTGTTGCTGGAGCGCGGGAAGACCGGCGCGGACGGATCCCCGAGCGTGAGTTCCACACTGCCGTCCGGCGCCAGGACGACGAGCGATCCGCGGTGATGGCCCTCGACAAAGCCGGAACGTACGACTTCGGCGAGGACCGGGGGTATGGCGGTGCTGTCGGCGGTGGAGCTCATCGTCGGCCTTCCCGGGCAGGGGCCCGCTCCCGGAAGGATCGGTTCGAAGGATCGGCTCGACGGGGCGGCTCGACGGGTCGGCTCGAGGGGCCGGAATCGCTTCAGGTGAGCAGGTCGTCCACTTGTGCTTCGCCTTCACGGTACCTGCGGGCGATCTCCGCGCTGCAGTCGTCGGCCGTCCGCTGGAGCAGCTGACGGCTGCGCGAGACCTGCTGCTCATAGCGGATCAGCCGTCCCATGGCCGCGTGCAGCTCCTCGTCCGTACGGGCGTCCAGGTCGGAAAGCTCGACATCGGAGAGCATGTCGGCGGCCAGCCGCCGGTACTCCTCGCTCTGCGGCGTGGAGAGCGTCACATGGCGGGCGGACGAGCGGTGCCGCGAAGGAGCGTCGGCCAGGATCTCCGACAGGCGGTCGACCACCGGGGCCTCCGGGAGGACCGGGGTCTGAGGGTCCGTACGCCGGGCCAGCTCCGCCCGCAGGATGTCGATCCGGCCCTGCAGCAGCCGCCGTACGTAGCTGAGATCCGCCTCGTCGCGGTGCGAGTCCCGGCGCAACGTACGCAGCTCCGGCAGCCGCAGGGTGGGGAGGTCGTGCTGCGGGGGCTCCGGCAGGGCGTCGGCGCTGCGCTGATGGGGCGGTCGCTCGGCACAGGCCGTGGGTGCCGGGAATGCGGGAATCGACGTGGAATCCGATGCGGGAATCGATACGGGAAATACGGGACCGGGCGACTGCCCGGCGCCAGGTGTACTCATGTGCGTTGTCCGTCCCCTCGACCGGTGCATGGGGTCTCCCCGGGCCCGAAGGGCCGAGGGGAAGCACCGCCTTGTTGCATCGTGCCACCCCACAACCTCCCGACGCAGGTGCTCTGCACCCGTTCAGCCCCAGATAGGTTGGTCTGTATGCGTGCAGTGGTGCAGAGGGTCGACGGCGCGAGCGTCGTCGTGGCGGGCGAGACGGTCGGTGAGATCGTCGGCGAAGGGCTGTGTGTGCTGGTGGGAGTCACCCACGAGGACACCGGGGAGAAGGCGGCGCAGCTGGCCCGCAAGCTCTGGTCGGTCCGGATTCTGGAGGGCGAGAAGTCCTGCTCGGATGTGAATGCGCCCTTGCTGGTGATTTCGCAGTTCACTCTCTACGGGGACGCCCGCAAGGGCCGCCGCCCCACCTGGAACGCAGCGGCGCCCGGCGATGTGGCAGAGCCGCTTGTCGACGAGGTGGTGGCGCAGCTGCGGGCGCTGGGGGCGCGTGTGGAGACGGGCCGCTTCGGGGCGGAGATGCGGGTCTCGCTCACCAACCACGGCCCGTTCACGGTGATCGTGGAGATCTAGGGCTCGACGGCCGACTCAGGACACGGCGACCGGCTCAGGACACGGCGACCGGCTCAAGGCTCGACCACTGGCTCCTGCGCGGCCGCCGTGTCTCCCGCCAGCAGCTCCGCGTCCACCGGCACATTGCGCTTGATCAGCGCCAGCGCGATCGGGCCGAGCTCGTGGTGGCGGGCGGACGTGGTCACAAAGCCCAGCTGGCGGCCCTCCGCGCCCTCCGACGCGAGCCGGACCGGGGTACCGGGGCCCGGCAGGTGCACCTCGCTGCCGTCCAGGTGCAGGAAGACCAGCCGGCGCGGCGGCTTCCCCAGGTTGTGGACGCGCGCGACGGTCTCCTGGCCGCGGTAGCAGCCCTTCTCGAGGTGAACAGCGCTGCCGATCCAGCCCAGTTCGTGCGGGATGGTGCGGTGGTCGGTCTCGAAGCCGACGCGGGGGCGGTGGGTCTCGATGCGCAGTGCCTCGTACGCGAGGATTCCGGCGACCGGGCCGTTCTCGGCGGCGTACGACTCGAGGTCGGCGCGCGGCAGAAACAGATCGCGGCCGTGCGGAGTCTCCCGTACGACAACGCCGTCCGGCACCTGGGCGATGGACCCCGCCGGCAGGTGCACGACCGCGAACTCCTCGGTACGGTCGGCCACTTCGACCCGGTAGAAGAACTTCATCGACTCCAGGTAGCCGATCAGCGCCTCCTGCGTGCCCGGCTCGACGTGCGCCCAGACCGTCTCGCCGTCGTCGACGAGATACAGGGCGTGCTCGATGTGGCCGTGTGCGGAGAGGATCAGCGCCTCGGTGGCCTGCCCCGCCGGGAGGTCGCTCACATGCTGGGTGAGCAGCAGATGCAGCCAGCTCAGCCGGTCGTCGCCGGAGACGGTGACTACGCCGCGGTGCGAGAGGTCGACGAGGCCGGCGCCGTCCGCCAGGGCGCGCTGTTCGCGGAACAGATCGCCGTAGTGCGCGGCGACTCCTTCGTCTCGTCCTTCGGCAGCGACCGCACCGGGCAGGGACAGCAGAGGACTCTTCATCATGGGCCCAAGCCTACGACTCGGTAGTTGAAGCCTCAGCAGCGCATTTCTGGCAGCGGCCGAAGATGGCGAAATGCTTCATGTCCGTCTCGAAGCCGAAGGTCTTGCGCAGTTTCGCGGTGAAGTCGGCGGCGACGGTGACATCCGCCTCGATCACATTCGTACAGTCCCGGCAGACCAGGTGGATGTGGTGGTGGCGGTCCGCGAGGTGGTAGGTGGGGGCCCCGTGGCCGAGGTGGGCGTGGGAGACCAGGCCGAGCTCTTCGAGGAGCTCCAGGGTGCGGTAGACGGTGGAGATGTTCACACCGGACGCTGTCTTGCGGACCTCGGAGAGGATGTCGTCGGGCGTCGCATGCTCAAGTGCGTCGACAGCTTCGAGGACAAGCTGGCGCTGCGGGGTCAGCCGGTAGCCGCGCTGCCGCAGGTCGCTCTTCCAGTCGGTGCTCACCACGCGTCCAGTGTAGGCGGGGGCCGGGCCATGAGGGCCCGAACTGGCGCTCGACCCCCATGGCTACCGCTCGCACCTCAATGGTTGTACCTCCGGGAACCGGAGCATCCACTTCGGGTTACTTGAAGAAGGCGATGCCGTCGTCGGGCAGGTCGCCGAGGTCCTTGGCCCACGACTCGACCTGCTCCGGGGACAGGACCTTCTTCAGATGCGCCGACATGTACGGCCGCAGCGGGACATCCGGGGTGGACTTCTCGCCCACCCACATCAGGTCGCCCTTCACATAGCCGTAGAGCCGCTTGCCACCGCTGTACGGGCCCGACGCCCCGGTGCGCGCCACCGCGTCCGTCACGAGGTCGATCTGCGGCTTCTGGTCGGCGAGCTCGCCGTACCAGATCTCGACGACGCCCTGGTCACGGGCCATGACGACTTCGATCTTGCGGTCGGAGTCGATACGCCAGTAGCCGGACTCGGACTCCAGCGGGCGGACCTTCTTGCCCTCCGCGTCGAGCACCCACGTGTGCGAGACGTACTCGACGAAGTCCCGGCCGTCGTGGCTGAAGGTGACCTCCTGGCCGAAGTTGCACTTCTCGGCGCCGGGGAAGTCGGATACGCCCGCGCCCTCCCAGTTGCCGAGGAGGAAGGCGAGGGGGACGAGGTCCGGGTTCAGGTCGGACGGAATCTCGATCATGAGCAGCTCTGGCGATCTGTAGAGAGTAGAGATACGAGTGTGACTAGCGCTGGCCCTGGTACAGCTTCTTCACGGCCAGAACGGCGAAGGCGGCGACGCCGACGCAGACCAGAACCAGCAGGGCTTCGAAGAATGCCACAAGCACGGGGTGCTCCTCGGGATGAGCGGTGGGCGGTAGGAGGGCCGCGGCCCAGCCTAGTGGGTGGGGCCCGCGCCCTCTCGGCGAGGTGTGCGCGACGGGCCGCCCACTACAGTTCGGTGCATGGCGAAGAAGCTCGTGATCAAGGTGACCGCCGGCGTTGACGCGCCCGAGCGCTGCTCGCAGGCCTTCACGGTGGCGGCGGTCGCCGTGGCCAGCGGAGTGGAGGTGTCGCTCTGGCTGACCGGCGAGTCGGCGTGGTTCGCGCTGCCGGGCCGGGCGGCGGAGTTCGAACTGCCGCATGCGGCGCCGCTGCCGGATCTGATCGAGTCGATCCAGGCGGCGGGTCGGATCACGCTGTGCACGCAGTGCGCGGCGCGGCGCGACATCACGGAGAAGGATGTACTCGACGGCGTACGGATCGCGGGTGCGCAGGTCTTCGTCAGCGAGATCATGCCGGACGACGTCCAGGCTCTCGTCTACTGACCGTCTCCTGACCGTCTCCTGACGGGCTCAACTGCTGACGGCGCTCGTCTGCCGACGGCGCTCATGTTGCTGACGGCGCTCACTGGTTGTTGTGGCGCTTCTTGCCGTCCAGCTCGTCCCACCACTCGTCGGACTTGGGGTCCCCCGACGGGTCGTCCCACCAGCGGTCGTCGGGCCCCCGCCGGTTCGCGACCATCGCCGCGAGCGGTGGAATCACCATGGCGACGAGGCACATGCCGACGGCGATGGGAATGGACCACAGGCGCACGACGGCCCAGGCCGATACGAAGAGTGCCAGGCACGTCCCCATCAGCAGAAAGTAGGCGTGGCGACGTCGCGCGTACATGCTTCAAGCGTACGACCGAAGGGCCGCACCCCGTTCCAGTGGCGTCCAACCCCTGGGGTGCGGCCCTTCGGCCAGTACGTGGTGAATCAGACGGCGATGGCCACTTCGGCCAGGCCGCCGGTCTGCGCGACGACCGTGCGGTCCGCCGTGCCACCCGGCACGAGAGCGCGCACCGTCCACGTGCCCTCGGCCGCGTAGAAGCGGAACTGTCCGGTCGCCGAGGTCGGGACCTCGGCGGTGAACTCGCCGGTCGAGTCCAGCAGGCGGACGTAGCCGGTGACGGGCTCGCCGTCACGGGTCACGCTGCCCTGGATGGTCGTCTCACCGGGCTTGATCGTCGAAGCGTCGGGGCCGCCGGCCTGTGCTCCACACATAGGGTCGTCCTTCGGGGTCGGAAGAGGGGGTTACTTGTTGGCGCCGAGCTCGATCGGCACGCCGACGAGGGAGCCGTACTCGGTCCAGGAGCCGTCGTAGTTCTTGACGTTGTCGACACCGAGCAGCTCGTGCAGGACGAACCAGGTGAGCGCGGAACGCTCACCGATGCGGCAGTACGCGATGGTGTCCTTCGTCAGATCCACCTGCTCCTCGGCGTAGAGCTCCTTGAGCTCGTCGTCCGACTTGAAGGTGCCGTCGTCGTTGGCGTTCTTGGACCACGGAATGTTGCGGGCGCTCGGGATGTGCCCCGGGCGCTGCGACTGCTCCTGCGGGAGGTGCGCCGGGGCGAGCAGCTTGCCGCTGAACTCGTCGGGCGAGCGCACGTCCACCAGGTTCTGGTTGCCGATCGCGGCGACGGCTTCGTCGCGGAAGGCGCGGATGGAGGTGTCCTGGGCCTTGGCCTTGTACTCGGCCGCCGGGCGGCTCGGGACCTCGGAGCCGTCGACCAGGTCGCGGGAGTCCAGCTCCCACTTCTTGCGGCCTCCGTCGAGGAGCTTGACGCTGTCGTGGCCGTAGAGCTTGAAGTACCAGTAGGCGTACGAGGCGAACCAGTTGTTGTTGCCGCCGTAGAGGACGACGGTGTCGTCGTTGGCGATGCCCTTCGCGGACAGGAGCTTCTCGAAGCCCTCCTGGTCGACGAAGTCACGGCGGACCGGGTCCTGGAGGTCGGACTTCCAGTCGATCCGGACGGCGTTCTTGATGTGGTTCTTGTCGTACGCGGAGGTGTCCTCGTCGACCTCGACAATGACGACCTTCGGGTCTTCGATGTGGGCCTCGACCCAGTCGGCGTCTACCAGGACGTCGCTGCGGCTCATGCTCTTTCTCCTCCGGGGCAGTGTGCGGCGGGTGATGCGAAGAGGGGGTGTGCGGGTACGCGGACGCGCGGCGTACGGCACAGGGTGTGGCCCTGACAACAACTGTCAACGGGCCCGGGGGATACGGGAGCCGAGCTCCCGCTCAGAAAGCGCGACAGAGCATGGCGGCGACGCGGCACAGGTCTACTGCCCGCCGCTTCGTGAGGTCCGCCTGTCGCTTCATGCGTCCGATCGTAGGGACGAGACGGCCGCCATGTCACCGGCGTGTCGGATGTTGAGACGCGATCGTCCACTATATGGAACAACGGGAGTCACGGGCGCTCCGTTCCTGCCTCCGGGGCAGATTGGGCCTGTCCGGCTTCTACCCAGCGGACAGGCCCGTCTCACCATGCGATCTCGTCATGCGATCTCGTCATGCGGCACGGGGGCGCGAGCGTACGGCGGAAATCACCCGTCAGCGCCGCCGGGCCCAGCCGCTCCCCGGCCCTCCCGCCCCTCCCCGCCTCTTCAGCCAGGGGTGCGGTCTAGCCGGCCAGCGAGACGTTCGTACCCGTACCCGAGAACCGCAGTCCGGCGTCCGTCGCCCCGACCTTGTCGAGCTTGATGCTGGACGGCATCCCGTCGATCTTCAGGTCGTAGTCGATGACCTTGCGCAACTTCTCGTCGAAGCCCGGGACCGGCAACTTCGGCAGCTCCTCCGCCCTCAGCTGGACCGTGCTGCCGCCCTTGAGCGCGACCGTGCTGTACGCGCTGACCGTGCGGCCCTCGAGCAGACCCTGGAACGCGCGGGGGACGGGGACGCCCGCGCCCTTGAGCAGGTCGGCGAGCGGCCCGGTGACCTTGACCTGACCCTTGGCCGCCCGCTCGGGTCCCGCATAGCTGATCGTGGCGCCCTTCGGCGCGGCCTTCGTCAGGTCGGCGTAGGAGATCCGGGCCGAGCCGTCCGCCCGGTCCGCGACGGCGGAGGAGAAGCTGCTGTCGATCCGTACGCTGCGCAGCTCGGCCCTGACCTCGGTGACGTTGACCGAGTGGCCGCCCGCGGTGGCGGTGATGCCGCTCAGGCTGACGTCCACCTCGTCGAGCTCCTTGCCCACCACCTGGGTGAGGAAGGGGAAGCCCTTGATGGAGATCTCCGGGGTCGAGCTCAGCCCCTGGCTGCTCTTGATCTTGTCGGCGGCCTCGGACTCCGCCATGTTGACCGCGATCCGGTCGGCGGCGACGAAGATGCCGCCGATGATCACGGCGATGATCAGCAGTATTCGCAGTGCGCGCATTGCTCGGTGTCCCCCACCCTGGTCTGTCTGGCCCCCCGTGACGCCCGCGAGCCTAACCAGTCCGGACGACGCCATGCCTTGAATGATCGACGTTCGGGTGGGGTCCATTGGTTCCGGCCGGCGGCACAGGGCCGGTCACAGCAGGCCGTCACGCCCGGCCGGTCGCACCAGCGCGTCACACCAGGGCGCGGCCGATCAGGTAGACGGCGGGGGCCGCTGCGGTCAGCGGCAGAGCCACGCCGGCCGTCATATGGACGAAGCGGGACGGGTAGTCGTAGCTCGCGACCCGCAGGCCGATCAGCGCGCAGCCACCCGCCGCGAGGCCGAGCAGCGCGGCGTCGGCGCCCATGCCGGTGAGACCGCCGGCCGCGATGCCCGCACCGGCCGCGGCCAGCAGTGCCACGGCGACGGACGCGACGCCGGGCAACGGCAGCGCACGGGCCAGGACGGCCACGGCGACCGCGATCCCGCCGACCACAACGGCGTCGTCAGGGCCCGCGAGATGCCCGGTCGCGAGGATCGCGAGGGCGGCGGATGCCACCGTCGCCATCAGGCCGTACATCCTCTCGTCGGCGCCGGCGTGGCTGCGCAGCTGCAGTACGAGGGTGAGCAGCACCCAGACGCCGAGGGTGCCGATGATCGCGGCGGGGGCGTTCTCCCGGCCTACGGAGAGCAGCACGGCGTCGGCGGCCAGTCCGCCGGCGAAGGCGAGCGCGATGCCCTGGCGGGCGGGCCACATGCCGTTCAGCCGGAACCAGCCGGCCGCGGTGACGGCCTGCAGCAGGACGAGCGGCACGAGCAGGGCGTAGGGGCCGACGGCCGCGCCGCCGGCGAGCAGCAGTCCGAGGACGGCGGTCAGCCCGGCGGGCTGCATGCCCGGCGGGATGACCGGCGAGCGCCCCTCGGCGCGGGCGCGCTGGGCGTCGGTGATCCGGGCGTTCCCGAGGACGGTGGGGGTGCTGTATCCGGCGGCGGCGGCCGGGTCGGCCGGCGGCTCGTACGCAGCGGCGGGTCCGGGCGTCGGGAGCGGGGCCTCGGGCGGCAGCGGGTACGCGGCCTGCCGCGGCAGATAGGCGGTGTCCGGGTACGCGGTGTCCGGGTACCCGGTGTCGGGGCCGGCGGCGGCCTGCGTGGGCTGCACGACCGGCTGGTACTGCGTGTCCCAGGTCTCGGCCTGCCAGGTCTGGGACACGCCGTGGCCCTGCGACTCCGGGTATGAAGGCTGCTGGTGCTGCTGCTGCTGACCGGCGTACTGGCCCTGGTACGGCTGCGGCGGCTGCTGCTGTCCGTACGGATGCTGCTGATCGCTGCTCATGATGTGCGGTTCACCCTCCTGCGAACGGCGGGAGCACCTCGACCGTGCCGCCCTCGGCAAGCCGTACGGTCTCATGGCCACGGGTCCCGACGGGGTCACCGTCGACAAGGAACGAACACCGCTGCAGTACCCGCGTCAGCTCCCCCGGGTGCCGCTCGCGCACCGTGTCGAGCGCCTCGGCGAGCGTTCCCGCCGCGTAGGGCTCCTCCGCTGTCCCGGCCGCCGCCTTGGCCGCGGCCCAGTAGCGGATCGTTCCCGCTGCCATGTCGGCACTCCTTTCGTCGGCTTCCATGATGAGCTACGCGGATGAGCGAGCGCGTCCGTATGCGCCTCAGTGCGCCCCTCGTGCATCGCAACGTGCCGCAGCACCACCCGAGCCCCCTTTCGAGAATCCGGCCTCCGCCACGCTGCTGTGACGGAAGGCACGCGCCCAATCCACCGGGGGCGCCGGATCGAGCACCGCGCGGTGCCCCCGGAACGAGAGTGTGACCATGGGCACACGCTGCGCGAACACCCGCCCACCGCGGCGCACCGCGGGCCCCTCCACCGGCCCCGTGAATCCGTACACGATGGCGATCGCGGTGTCCGTGACACCTGCCGTAAACGGCTCGTACACGGCAAAATTCGGCCCCTGTCCTCCGTCGGGAGAGCCGTGCGATGCGGCCCCTGCGTGAGCGGAGGAATAATTGATCTGCGGAAAGACCCCTCTGCCCCGGAACTCATCTGGGTTATCCTGCTGGGCAGAGGACTCGGGCAACGTAGCCCCCGGGTCCTTTTGTGTTTCCCGGCCGTTGTTACAGGCAGGTGAACAAAGGCTCCCAGGGCGCGGGAGCCACCGTACGAAGCAGTGCCGCAACGTCCTCGCAGGGACCGAGGAGGAACCGACGTTATGGGCGAGCGAACCGTGCACGACCGTAAGACGACCCGGGCAGGTGGGGCGCGATGAGCTCTCTGCTGCTCCTGACCAATGCCCTCCAGCCGTCGACGGAGGTGCTTCCCGCCCTCGGACTGCTTCTGCACAACGTACGGGTGGCCCCCGCCGAGGGCCCGGCCCTCGTCGACACCCCCGGTGCCGACGTGATCCTGATCGACGGCCGCCGCGATCTGCCGCAGGTGCGGTCGCTGTGCCAGCTGCTGCGCTCCACCGGGCCCGGCTGTCCGCTGATCCTCGTCGTCACCGAGGGCGGCCTCGCGGCCGTCACCGCCGACTGGGGCATCGACGACGTGCTGCTCGACACGGCGGGTCCCGCCGAGGTCGAGGCGAGGCTGCGCCTCGCGATGGGCCGCCAGCAGATCACCACGGACGACTCCCCTATGGAGATCCGCAACGGCGATCTCTCGGTCGACGAGGCGACGTACAGCGCGAAGCTGAAGGGACGGGTCCTGGACCTGACCTTCAAGGAGTTCGAGCTGCTGAAGTACCTCGCGCAGCACCCGGGGCGGGTGTTCACCCGCGCGCAGCTGCTCCAGGAAGTCTGGGGCTACGACTACTTCGGCGGTACGCGCACGGTCGACGTGCATGTACGGCGGCTGCGGGCGAAGCTCGGCCCGGAGCACGAGTCGCTGATCGGAACCGTACGGAACGTCGGCTACCGCTTCGTCGCGCCGGAGAAGGTCGAGCGCGCGGCAGAAGAGGCCAAGGCGAAGGTGGCGGCTTCGGCCGCCCGTACGGAGGATCCAGCGGAGGTGCAGGAAGCCGCCGTACGCCCTGCCCAGAGGTAGGTCACCCCGCGTAGACTGCGGCGCGTGGCCAAGGTGACGCGGGACGATGTGGCGAGACTGGCGGGTACGTCGACCGCGGTCGTCAGCTACGTCATCAACAACGGACCCCGGCCGGTTGCTCCGGCCACGCGCGAGCGGGTGCTCGCCGCGATCAAGGAGCTGGGCTACCGGCCGGACCGGGTCGCCCAGGCGATGGCTTCGCGGCGGACCGATCTCATAGGAATGATCGTGCCGGACGCGCGGCAGCCGTTCTTCGCGGAGATGGCGCACGCGGTGGAACAGGCCGCGGCGGACCGCGGAAAAATGGTGCTCGTCGGGAACTCCGACTACCGCGACGAGCGCGAGGTCCACTATCTGCGGGCGTTCCTCGGGATGCGGGTCTCCGGGCTGATCCTGGTCAGCCAGGGCCCGAGCGAGCGGGCGGCGGCGGAGATCGAGGCGTGGGACGCGCGGGTCGTTCTCCTCCATGAACGCCCCGAGGCGATCGACGACGTCGCTGTCGTCACGGACGACATCGGCGGCGCGCAGCTGGCGACGCGGCATCTGCTGGAGCACGGGCATCCGTACGTCGCCTGCCTCGGCGGCATGGAGTCGACCCCGGCGGTCGGCGACCCGGTCGCGGACCACGTCGAGGGCTGGCGGCGGGCGATGCTGGAGGCGGGCCGCTCGGTGGAGGGCCGGCTCTTTCAGGCCCCGTACAACCGTTACGACGCGTATCTCGTCGCCCTGAAGCTGCTCTCGGGTCCGGAGCGTCCGCCGGCGATCTTCTGCGCGACGGACGACCAGGCGATCGGCGTCCTGCGCGCGGCGCGTGAACTGCGGATAGACGTCCCGGGCGAGCTGGCGGTGGCAGGCTTCGACGACGTCAAGGAGGCGGCGCTGACGGACCCGCCGCTGACGACGATCTCGTCGGACCGCCCGGCGATGGCACGGGCGGCGGTGGATTTGGTCCTGGACGACGGCTTGAGGGTGGCGGGTTCGCGCCGGGAGCGGGTGAAGCAGTTCCCGTCGGGCTTGGTGATCCGCCGCTCATGCGGGTGCGGTTAGCCTCCGGCGGGGTCCGGGGTCGCCCGGCGCGGGTCTGCGTTGCGCGGGGCTGCGGGGTTGCCCGGCGGCGCGGGGTGCGGGGGTCAGCGGCCCCGAATCCGGCATACACACTTCTGCCCGGCTTCTCAGCGCCGCCTCACGCTGCTCTCATGTACAGGCCCGACAGTCATCCCATGACCGACTACCACCGCTACCCGCAGCCGCCCGAGCCGCAGCCCGAGCCGTACAACGCCGGCGCCTACCCACCGCCACCGCCCCACTCGCCCCCGCCGCATCGGGCCAAGGCCAAGCGGCCCGTCACCCTCATCGCCGCCGTCGCCATCGTGGCCGCGGTCATCGGCGGCGGAGCCTCCGCGCTCGTCGGCCGGCTCGACGGCGATAACAGCAGCGGCACCGCCGTGACGGGCACCAATGTGTCGCGGAGCAGCACCGGCACCGTCTCCGGCGTCGCGCAGGCCGTCTCACCGAGCATCGTGGAGATCAGCGCGACCTCCGCCTCCGGGCAGTCCACCGGATCCGGCGTGATCGTCACCGCCGACGGCGAGGTCATCACCAACAACCACGTCGTCTCCGGCGCCGACACCGTCAAGGTGCGGCTCAGTGATGGCAAGACGTACACCGCCAAGGTCGTCGGCACCGACCCCGGCAAGGATCTCGCCCTCATCAAGCTGGAGGGCGCGAGCAGCCTCAAGGCGGCTTCCCTCGGTGACTCCAGCAAGGTCAAGGTCGGCGAAGAGGTCGTCGCGATCGGCTCGCCCGAGGGTCTGACCGGCACCGTCACCAGCGGGATCGTCTCCGCGCTCAACCGCGATGTGACCGTCGCGAAGGACCAGGACCAGGATCAGCAGCAACAGGGCGGCCGCTGGCCCTTCGAGTTCGGCGGGCAGCAGTTCAACGGCGACACCGGCGACTCCAAGACCACCTACAAGGCCATCCAGACCGACGCCTCGCTCAACCCCGGCAACTCCGGCGGCGCGCTCATCAACATTAACGGCGAGATCATCGGCATCAACTCCGCGATGTACTCGCCCAGTTCGGCCACCGGATCCACCGCCGGCAGCGTCGGCCTCGGCTTCGCCATCCCCATTGACACCGTCAAGGCCGACCTCGACGACCTGCGCTCCGGCGGCAACAGCTGACCCCGTGCGAGGCTGATTCCATGACTGCCCCCCGTGAAGGCGACCGCATCCTCATCGTCGACGACGAGCCCGCCGTCCGTGAGGCGCTGCAGCGCTCTCTCGCCTTCGAGGGGTACGGGACCGAGGTCGCCGTCGACGGCGTGGACGCCCTCGCCCGGGCGGAGGCGTACGCGCCCGATCTGATCGTGCTCGACATCCAGATGCCCCGGATGGACGGCCTGACCGCGGCCCGCCGGCTGCGCGCCTCCGGTTCGACCACGCCGATCCTGATGCTGACCGCGCGCGACACCGTCGGCGACCGCGTGACGGGTCTGGACGCGGGCGCGGACGACTATCTGGTCAAGCCGTTCGAGCTGGACGAGCTGTTCGCCCGGATCCGCGCGCTGCTGCGGCGCAGTTCGTACGCGACGACCGCGGGCGCGGCTCCCGACGACGATGTGCTGGCCTTCGCCGATCTGCGGATGGACCTGGCGACGCGCGAGGTCCACCGCGGCACGCGCCGGGTGGAGCTGACCCGTACGGAATTCACGCTGCTGGAGATGTTCCTCGCGCATCCACGCCAGGTGCTGACCAGGGAGCAGATTCTCAAGGCGGTCTGGGGCTTCGACTTCGAGCCCAGTTCGAACTCGCTGGATGTGTACGTGATGTATCTGCGACGCAAGACGGAGGCGGCCGGTGAGCCGCGCCTGGTCCACACGGTGCGTGGCGTGGGGTACGCGCTGCGGTCGGGCGGCCCGGAGTGATCGGTAAGTTCCGTGCGCTGCCCCTGCGGTCGCGGCTGGCGCTGCTGGTGGCGGTCGCGGTGGCGGTCGCGGTCGCGGCCGTCTCCACCACCTGCTGGTTCGTCGTGCGCGGCAAGCTGTACGACGAGATCGACTCCAAGCTGAAGACCGCGAACGCGCCCCTGCGGGCCGAAGAAGTCGCCTCCGCACTGCGCAGTTGTTCCGAGACTCCTGCCGCGCGGACCGGCTACGGCCCCAAGCCCGTCTTCTACGTCCAGCTCGTCCAGGCAGGCAGCGACAAACCGTGCGTCGCCGCCGGCTCCGCCGGCACCGTCCAGGTCGACAGCAGCGACCAGGAGGTGGCGCGGAACGCGGACCCGACCGTCTGGACGTTCCGCAACGGCCGGGACACCGACGGGAAGGACGTCCGCGTACTCACCGCCGCGGCCGTCGTCCAGGGTCCGGCGGGCGGGGTCGTCAGCGACACCGCGGTGTTGATCGCGTACCCGCTCAAGGAGACCGAGGGCACCCTCAACGATCTGGCTCTCCTGCTGCTCATCGTGTCGGGCGTCGGCGTCCTGGGCGCGGGCGCGGCCGGGCTGTGGGTCGCCCGTACCGGGCTGAAACCGGTCGACCGGCTCACCAGCGCCGTCGAGCATGTCGCCCGCACCGAGGATCTGACCGTGCGCATCCCGGTCGAGGGCGAGGACGAGATCGCCCGGCTGTCCCGCTCCTTCAACTCGATGACCGCCGCGCTCGCCTCCTCCCGGGACCGGCAGGCACAGCTGATCGCGGACGCCGGGCACGAGCTGCGTACGCCGCTGACCTCGCTGCGTACGAATATCGAGCTGCTGGCCCGCAGCGAGGAGACGGGCCGGGCTATCCCGCCCGCGGACCGTACGGCGCTGATGGCCTCTGTCAAGGCGCAGATGACCGAACTGGCCGCCCTCATCGGCGACTTGCAGGAGCTGTCGCGGCCCGACGCGGCGGACCGTGGGCCGCTGAAGGTGGTCGCGCTGCACGAGATCGCCGAGGCCGCGCTGGAGCGGGCCCGGCTGCGCGGGCCCGAGCTGGCCTTCGCGGCGGAGCTGGCGCCCTGGTACGTACGGGCGGAGCCGGCCGCGCTGGAGCGGGCACTGGTCAACGTCCTGGACAACGCGGTGAAGTTCTCGCCCCCGGGCGGAACGGTCGAGGTGGCCCTCAAGGGCGGCGAACTGACGGTACGGGACCACGGTTCCGGCATCCCGGCCGATGAACTCCCGTACGTCTTCGAGCGGTTCTGGCGCTCGCCCTCGGCGCGGAGTCTGCCCGGCTCGGGCCTTGGGCTGTCGATCGTGGCCCGCACGGTCCAGCAGTGCGGCGGCGAGGTTTCGATCGAGCCCGCCGCGGGCGGCGGTACGCGCGCGGTGATCCGGCTGCCGGGCGCGGCGGCTCCGCCTCCGGCGTCCGGCTGACCTCGGACCGGCGAGAACGCCGTCGGCCTGGGGCCCGCCGGACTGCGGGCGCCGGAACGGCGGATCCGCCTCGCCCGGTGGTCGTCACGGCGTGGTCGCCACGGCGTGGTCGCCACGGCGTGGTCGCCACGGCGTGGTCGCCACGGCGTGGTCGCCACGGCGTGGTCGCCACGGCGGCGGGGGGGGGGCGCCCCCCCCCGCCCCCCCGCCGGGGGCGGGGGGGGGGGGGGGGGGTAGAAAAAAAACCCCCCCCACCCGGGGTGGGT
>NZ_JBIAPW010000030.1:0-30181 GCF_042888505.1 Streptomyces sp. NPDC002870 | reverse complement strand
GTCGCCCGGGGGGGGGCCCCCGGGGGTGGCCGCCCGGGGGTGGGCCCCCCGGGGGGGTCGCCACGGCGTGGTCGCCACGGCGGCTGCGGGCCGCCTTCAGCGGCCCGCAGCCGGGTCACGCCGGGTTGTGCCGGATGAGCGAATCCACCAGGCCCGAGCGGGTGTTGGGGTAATCCATCGGCACGATGCCGAGACCCTTCCAGCCGCCCGCCTCCGAACCGTCGATGAAGGAGTGCACCCTCGGGTTCAGCCGGTCGGAGTTCCAGCGGGGCGGCAGCAGGGCGGAGGTGCTGACGTAATTGACGTACAGCTTGCCCGGCTGCTGCGCCGCCTTGCGGAAGTGCGCCTCGATCTTGGGGTACTTGGCGCCCGGCTCGGCGTTCCAGTCGTCCTGGATGTCGAAGAGATTCCCGTCCCCGTACCGGACACCCGGCAGTCCGCCGTTGTCGGCGAGCAGCACGACCTTGCCGCGCGCCTCGCCCAGCGCCGGCAGCCCGTCGCCGATGCGGAACAGCGGACGCCAGCCCTTGCCGTCCAGGTAGATGTCGAAGACGCGGCGGAAGGCCGCGTCGCTCTCCTCGGAGTACTCCTGCTTGAGGCGCATGAGGACTGTCTCGGAGGGGCGGGCGTTCAGGAAGTCCCGGCAGGCGATGAGCACATCGCCGAACATCATGTTCTGGAACGCGGCCCCGTGGTGGATGGCGAAGGAGTCGCCGGTGATCCGGCACCGTACGTCCAGAAAGCGGATGCCGCTGTTCAACTGGTCGGCGATGGTGGTGTTCTGGCACTGGGCCCAGAGCCCGCCGAAGCGCGCGCCGGAGTCGTGGGTGCCGGGAATCGTCAGCTGCGCCAGGGCGGTCGCGTCGCCGTGGCCGGCCATCCAGTCCTGCGCGGACAGCGTGCGTCGTGGCGCGGCGACCGCGGCCGGTGCGCCGATGAGTGCGGTGGCGGAGACGGCTGCCGCGCCCGCGAGAAAGCTCCGTCGGTCCATGGCCCCGGATTATGGCGGGTTCACGTCAAGGGGCACCAGAGTCAGGACTGGCCAGTAACCAACGGCCGAATCAGGCCGCGCCCGCAACGCGCGTGGGGCGGCAGGCACATGGCCCACCGCCCCACCGTCCCGCCTACGAGTACTGCTACTTCACGACCGTGATCCGGCCGGTGGCCGGCGGCGCGAGCGGCGCGCTCGCGCTGGAGTGCCCGGCCAGATAGGCGTTGAGGATGTCCAGGTCGGACGCGCCGACCAGCTTGTTCTTGTGCTCCTTCAGGACGGCGAAGCCGTCGCCGCCGCCCGCCAGGAACTCGTTCATCGCGACCCGGTAGGTCTTCGCCGGGTCGATCGCCTCGCCCTTCAGCTTGACCGAGCCGGCCACGATCCGGTCAGCCCCGGTCTTCGTCAGATCCAGGGTGTAGGTGAAGCCGTCCGACACCTGGAGGATCTTCGGGGAAGCCTGATTCACGCCACTGACCTGCTGCTTGAGGGCGGTGACCAACTGCTCGCCGGTCAGATCGACGACGGTCATCATGTTGGTGAACGGCTGCACGGTGAACGCCTCGCCATAGGTCACCACACCGTCGCCCTCACCGCCGGAGGCCTTGTGGACGAGGCCCGCGCGGATTCCGCCCGGGTTCATCAGCGCGAGCTGCGCCCCGCCCTTGTCCGCCGGGGCGAGACCCTCCAGCTGCGCGTCCGCGATCAGATTGCCGAGCGGCTTCTCGGGCGCGTCGAAGGGGTTCTCGATGTCGGCGGAGATATAGCCGACGGGCCGGCTCGCGATCGGCGCTGCCAGCGTGTTCCAGCGCGCGATCAGCCGGGTCATGTCCTCGGCCTTCGGCACGTCGCGGGTGACGACGTGGTTCGCGGAGGCGACGGCCGTACGGACGATGTCCTTGGTGCGACGGTCGTAGGTGAGCGTCGTGTCGGTGTAGAGCTTGCCGAACGAGGCCGCCGATGTGACCGTACGCGGCCGGCCGGACGGGTCCGGGATGGTGCACGCGTACGCCTGGTGGGTGTGGCCGGTGACCAGGGCGTCGACCTGCGGGCTGATCTTCTTGGCTATGTCGACGATTGGGCCGGAGACACCGTCGCCGGGGCCCGGGCTGTCGCAGTTGTAGTTGTACGAGGAGGAGGCCGGGGCCCCGCCCTCGTGGATCAGGGCGACGATCGACTTGACGCCCTTGCGCTCCAGCACCTTGGTGTACTTGTTGATCGTCTCGACTTCGTCGCCGAACGTGAGGCCCTTGACGCCCTCGGCGCTGACGATGTTCGGCGTGCCCTCCAGGGTCACCCCGATGAAGCCGATCTTGACCCCGTTCTTCTTCCAGATGAAGTACGGATCGAGCAGCGGCTTGCCGGTCTTCTCGTCCGCCACGTTCGCGGCGAGGTACGGGAAGTCCGCGCCCCTGAACTTCCTGTCCTGCTCGAAGCAGCCGGCGGTGGGGTGGCAGCCGCCGTTCTGCATCCGGGCCAGTTCCTTGGCGCCCTCGTCGAACTCGTGGTTTCCGACGGAGGAGACATCGAGCTTCAGCCTGTTCAGCGCCTCGATGGTCGGCTCGTCGTGGAAGAGCCCGGAGAGCAGCGGCGAGGCGCCGATCATGTCGCCGGCCGCGGCGGTCACCGAGTACTTACTGCTCTTGCGGGCCTGGCGCAGATGCGTGGCGAGGTACTCGACGCCGCCCGCGTTGATCTTCTCGGTGGTGCCGTCCGCGTGCGTGTGGGTGACCTGGCCGGCCGAGCCCGCGGGCGGCTCCAGGTTTCCGTGCAGGTCGTTGAAGGAGAGCAGCTGCACATCGACGGTGCGCGGCTGGTAGTGCCGGTCGCCGTGGCTCTCCTTGTCGACTGCGGCACCGGCCGGCATCGCGGCGAAGAGCGCGCCGACGGTGGCCAGTCCGGCGGCCGCGGCGAGAACCCGCCGGCTCCGGCGGGCCGCGCGGTGTTTGTTCGGTGTCGCTGACATCTGTCCCCTTGTCAGTTCAGCGTTGCGTGAGGGCTGCGAGCGGCAGCCTAGAGTCAACGCGCGTAGCGCGACAGGGGGGTAGGGGTTACGACCTGGTTGCCTTTGTTCGTCGTCGGGCCCTTTCCTGGCGTATCACCCGTACGCGGGGGCCGTCCCGTATCACCGACAAAGTGCTGTCCAGCCGTACCCTCGACCCATGAGCATTGATGCTGTGATTCCGGAGCCCGGCCGGCAGATCGAGACCGTTGACGAGCTCAGCCCCGAGCAGGCTCAGGCCGTGCTCGGCATGCTCAGCGAGGCCGCCCGCTCGGACGGCATGCAGGCCGTCTCCGAGCAGGGAAGGCTGCAGCTGCGCGGCGGGAAGCGGGAGGGCGTACGGCATCTCCTGCTCACCGTCGGCGGCGAGCTGATCGGGTACGCGCAGCTGGAGGACACCGACCCCGTAGAGGCTCCGGCCGCCGAGCTCGTCGTGCACCCCGGGCATCGCGGGCGCGGCCACGGGCGGGCGCTCGGCAGTGCGTTGCTGGCGGCGTCCGGGAAGCGGCTGCGGGTGTGGGCACACGGCGGGAAGTCCGCCGCGCGGCATCTGGCGCAGGTGCTGGGGCTCACCCTCTTCCGTGAACTGCGCCAGCTGCGGAGGCCGTTGAGCCCGATGGACATTCCCGAGCCGGTGTTCCCCGCGGGCGTCACCGTACGCAGCTTCGTGCCCGGGCAGGACGACGCGGCCTGGCTCGCCGTGAACGCCGCCGCCTTCGCGCACCACCCCGAGCAGGGCTCGGTCACCCAGCGGGATCTCGACGACCGCAAGGCCGAGCCGTGGTTCGACCCCAAGGGCTTCTTCCTGGCCGAGCGCGGCGGGGAGCTCATCGGCTTCCACTGGACGAAGGTGCACGCCGAGGAGCACCTCGGCGAGGTGTACGTCATCGGCATCCGGCCCGACGCGCAGGGCGGCGGCCTCGGCAAGGCGCTGACCGCGATCGGGCTGCGGTATCTCGCCGCGCAGGGGGTGCCGACCGCGATGCTCTACGTCGACGCGGACAACCCCGCGGCGCTGCGCGTGTACGAGGGCCTCGGCTTCGTCACGCACGAGGTGGACCTCATGTACCGCACCGAATCCTGACGGACCGCACCTGGACGGCCGCCGCCCGGTAACGCATCGGGATCGGCATCGGGCCGGCTCTTGCCGATGCCGCACCGCCGCCCCATTCTGGCTGCTGCACGCCCGCGCACGGCCTGCGCACGGCCCGCACGGGTCGCGCAGCGGCCCGCGCACGGCCCGCGCGGGCCGCACAGAGCCCTGTACGCCGTACGGGACCCCCGCGATCGACCCCGGGGGGTCCCGTCACGCTTTCCCTCACGTCATGTCGTCGTTACCGGCCATTCAGACGCCCTTGCGACCCTCTCTGAATGCAGCCCGCTGTGCCCGCCTCCCCGAATGGGAGGATTCCCCTCAATCCGGCCCTCTCCGACGCGCCCATCCTGCCCCCGACGCGGAAGAATGGGCCCATGAGTCAGCAGCCCGCCGAGGTACCGGTCCAGCACCCCCAGCCGTCCGTAGGTTCCATAGCCGCGCACCGGCCGCACACCGTCGCGGCCACGGTCTCCGACCTGGAACCCGATCTTGACGCCGACCTCGACTCGTACCAGGAAGATCACGAGGAAGGCGGCGCAGAACTGCCCCAGGGGCGGTTCCTCGACCGCGAGCGCAGCTGGCTCGCGTTCAACGAGCGTGTCCTGGAGCTCGCAGAGGACCCGGCCACCCCGCTCCTCGAACGGGCCAACTTCCTGGCGATCTTCGCGTCCAACCTGGACGAGTTCTTCATGGTCCGCGTCGCCGGACTGAAGCGCCGCATCGCGACGGGTGTCGCCACCCGGTCCGCGTCCGGCCTGCAGCCCCGCGAAGTGCTGGACCTGATCTGGAACCGCTCCCGCGAGCTCATGGCCCGGCACGCCGCCTGCTACCAGCAGGACATCGCCCCGGCACTCGCCGAAGAGGGCATCCACATCATCCGCTGGCCGGAACTCACAGAGAAGGAGCAGGCGCGCCTGTTCACTCTGTTCCGGCAGCAGATCTTCCCGGTCCTGACCCCGCTGGCCGTGGACCCCGCGCACCCCTTCCCGTACATCTCGGGCCTCTCGCTGAACCTGGCCGTCGTGGTACGGAACCCGGTCAGCGGCCACCGCCACTTCGCCCGCGTCAAGGTCCCGCCGCTGCTGTCGCGCTTCCTGGAGGCCTCGCCGCAGCGGTACGTCCCGCTCGAGGACGTCATCGCCGCCCACCTCGAAGAGCTCTTCCCCGGCATGGAGGTGCTCGCGCACCACATGTTCCGGGTCACCAGGAACGAGGACCTGGAGGTCGAGGAGGACGACGCCGAGAACCTCCTGCAGGCCCTGGAGAAGGAGCTCATGCGGCGCCGCTTCGGCCCGCCGGTGCGGCTCGAGGTCGAGGAGTCCATCGACCCGTACGTGCTGGACCTGCTGGTCCGCGAGCTGAAGATGTCCGACGCCGAGCTCTTCCCGCTGCCCGGGCCGCTGGACCTGACCGGCCTCTTCGGGATCGCGGCGCTGGACCGGCCCGAGCTGAAGTACCCGAAGTTCGTCGCGGGCACCCACCGGGACCTCGCCGAGGTCGAGTCGGCGTCCGCGCCCGACATCTTCATGGCGCTGCGCGAGCGGGACGTACTGCTGCACCATCCGTACGACTCGTTCTCGACGTCCGTCCAGGCCTTCCTGGAGCAGGCCGCGGCCGACCCCGACGTGCTGGCGATCAAGCAGACGCTGTACCGCACCAGCGGCGACTCCCCGATAGTGGACGCGCTGATCGACGCCGCCGAGTCGGGCAAGCAGGTCCTCGTACTCGTAGAGATCAAGGCCCGCTTCGACGAGCAGGCCAACATCAAGTGGGCGCGGAAGCTGGAGGAGTCCGGCTGCCATGTCGTCTACGGGCTCGTCGGGCTGAAGACGCACTGCAAGCTGTCGCTGGTGGTCCGCCAGGAGGGCGAGACGCTGCGCCGCTACTCCCACGTCGGCACCGGCAACTACCACCCGAAGACGGCCAGGCTGTACGAGGACCTGGGGCTGCTGACCGCCGACCCGCAGGTCGGCGCCGACCTCTCGGACCTGTTCAACCGGCTGTCGGGGTACTCCCGCCGCGAGACCTACCGCCGTCTCCTGGTTGCCC
This sequence comes from Streptomyces sp. NPDC002870, assembly GCF_042888505.1. Lineage (NCBI taxonomy): Bacteria > Bacillati > Actinomycetota > Actinomycetes > Kitasatosporales > Streptomycetaceae > Streptomyces > Streptomyces sp. NPDC002870. Next base: position 24,043 of record NZ_JBIAPW010000030.1, on the reverse strand, counting down.
CCAAGTCCCTGCGCGACGGCCTGATTTCACGAATAAACAAGGAAGTCGCGCACCACCGCGCGGGTCGGCCCGCCTACATCCGCTTCAAGGTCAACTCGATGGTGGACGAGGCGGTCATCGACGCCTGCTACCGGGCGGCCATGGCGGGCGTGCCGGTGGACATCTGGGTGCGCGGCATCTGCGCGATACGCCCCGGCGTCACCGGCCTCTCCGAGAACGTCCGGGTGCGCTCGATCCTCGGCCGCTTCCTGGAGCACTCCCGGATCTTCGCCTTCGGCAACGGCGACGAGCCCGAAGTGTGGTTCGGCAGCGCCGACATGATGCACCGCAACCTCGACCGCCGTATCGAGGCTCTGGTCCGGGTCACCGACCCGGCCCACCGCGCGGCCCTGACCCGTCTCCTGGAGAACGGCATGTCCGACAGCACGTCCTCCTGGCACCTCGGCCCGGACGGCGCCTGGACCCGGCATGCGACGGACGCGGAAGGTCAGCCGCAGCGGAATCTGCAGGAGATGCTCATAGACGCCCGGAGGCGCCGGCGTGCACAGCCCTGATCTCTCCCGGCCTGACGCTGCCGCCGTCCCGGCCGGTTCCCCCACCGCGGTCACCGCCGGCGATGCGCTGGCCCGGTATCTCCATGCGCAGGCAGGTGGCTTCCTGCGCAGTCTGCGACTGCACAGCGAGAGCGGCGCGGACACGGCGGGCGTGGCGGAGGCCGCCGCCGCGCTGCGTCAGGCGTCCCGCCGCATCAGCGGGACGCTGCACACCTTCCGGCCGCTGCTCGACCCCGCCTGGGCGGACGGTCTGCGCACCGAACTGGCCTGGCTCTCCGCGACGCTGGCCCAGGAACATGCCTGCACCTCACGGCTCGGGCGGCTGCTCGACGCGCTGGCACGGTTGTCGGGGGCGATTCCGCTGCCGCCGGCGAGGGGCGAACTGCGTGTGCTCAGCCCTGGCGACCGGACGGCCGGCTACGGCGAACCCGGCATGCCGACGGGTCCGGGCACCGGCTCCGGCACGTCGGCCGATCCCCGCTCCGGCTCCGGCACACCGACGAGCCCGGGTACCCGCTCCGGCTCCGGCTCCGGCTCCGGCTCCGGCTCCGGCTCCGGCTCCGGCTCCGGCTCCGGCTCCGGCTCCGGCGATCTTGGCAGCCCAGCCTTCGCCAGCGGCCCGGTCAGCCCGGGCGCCGCCGCTGACGCTCCCCGCGCCACCGGCTCCCTGACCGTAGGGGCCGCGCGGGCAGGCGCCCTGCTGGAGCGGCAGCTCACCCTCGCCCGGACCCGGGCCCACTCCGCCGCGCTCCAGGCCCTCGGCTCCTCCCGCTTCCACGCGGTCGCCGACTCCGTCGCCGTACTCGCATCCGAGCTGCCGCTCGGCCCGATGGCCGACGCCCCGGCCGCCGAGGCCCTGACGCTGCCCGCGGAGCTCGCCGAGCGGCGGCTGCTGGAAGCGGTGGCCGCGCTGCCGCTGGGCCGCGCCGCGCACCCGTACAACTCGGAGGCTCTGGCGCACGGCCTCGCCACCGCATCGGCCGGGGAGGCGCAGGACGCCCCCTGGCACCAGGTGCGGCTGCTGCTGCGGCTGCACCGGTACGCACAGGAAGTGCTGTACCCGGAGGCGGACCCGGTGCTGCGCCAGGCGGGCCTGGTCCTCGACCGGCACCGCGACGCGGCCGAGGCCGCCGCTGCCGCCGCCACCGCGGCCCGCACTCCGCGCATCGCCCCGGCCACCGCGTACGCCCTGGGGGTCCTCCACGCCGACCAGCGGCACGAGGTGGAGGCGGCCCGGTTCGCCTTCCAGCAGGTATGGCAGAGGGCCACGGCGGTGACCGCCCCGTGAGCGGAGGCCCGACGACGGGAGACGACACGGTACTTGCCGCGGGATGTGTGCTCTGGCGGCGCTCCCCGCACAGCGACGAGGGCATCGAGATCTGCCTCGTACACCGGCCGAAGTATGACGACTGGTCGCACCCCAAGGGCAAGCTGAAGCGCGGCGAGGCCGCCCTCGTCGGCGCGGTGCGCGAGGCGCTGGAGGAGACGGGGTACCAGTGCGTACCGGGAGCCCGGCTGCCCAGCGCGTACTACATTGCAAATGGACGTCCCAAGCAGGTCAGCTACTGGGCGGCCGAAGCGACGACGGGTACGTTCGCCCCGAGCGAGGAGGTGGACCGCATCCTGTGGCTTCCGCCGGTGGAAGCCCGCAGCCGACTCACTCAGCCCCGCGACCGCATTCTTGTTGACGCGCTGCTCCAGGCCCTTCACTCCGCGTGAGGTGTCGGCGGGCGCCGGAGGTGTCCCGTCCGGCTGGCACTTAGCTGCCCGACACGGTTCACCTTCCGTTCACCCTCCCCCGTTGGCGGCTTCACCTCATCTGCCTAATTTCGGCCCTACACGGTGACCGGCACAGTGCCGGTCCCCCCACCCCGACACACGCCGCCATAGAACGTGTCAGACATCAGTCAGCGTCCGGCGGCTCTTGGAAGGAACACCCGAAAGTGAAGCTTCAGCGCAAGAACGGGCTTCGCGCCACCGCGCTCGGCGCGCTCGCCATCTCCGGCGCCCTGGTCCTCACGGCGTGTGGTTCGGACGACAACGCGGGCGGCACCGGCGGCAGTGGCGAGAAGACCAACGCCGCGTCGAACGTCAAGTGCGAAGGCGCCAAGGGCCAGCTGCTCTCCGCCGGCTCGACCGCCCAGAAGAACGCCATGGACCTCTGGGTGAAGAACTTCCAGGCCGCCTGCTCCGGCGTGGAGATCAACTACCAGGCCATCGGCTCGGGTGGTGGCATCACCAAGTTCAACCAGGGCCAGGTCGCCTTCGCCGGCTCCGACTCGGCGCTCAAGCCCGAAGAGGTCACCGAGTCGAAGAAGATCTGCAAGACCGGCCAGGGCATCAACCTGCCCATGGTGGGCGGCCCGATCGCCATCGGATACAAGCTGAGCGGCGTGGACAACCTGGTCCTTGACGCCCCGACCCTTGCCAAGATCTTCGACTCGAAGATCAAGAAGTGGGACGACGAGGCGATCAAGAAGCTCAACCCCGACGCCAAGCTGCCCAGCACCACGATCCAGGCCTTCCACCGCTCGGACGAGTCCGGCACCACGCAGAACCTCGGCAAGTACCTCAGCGAGGCTGCCCCGGCCGACTGGAAGTACGACCCGAAGACGAAGTCCTGGCCGGCCGAGGGTGGCCAGGCCGCCAACGGCTCCTCCAGCGTCGCCAGCTCCGTCAAGGACACCGAGGGCGCGATCGGCTACTTCGAGCTGTCGTACGCGACCGCCAGCAAGATGAGCACCGTCAAGCTGGACACCGGTGCCGCGGCCCCGGTCGAGGCGACCACCGAGAACGCCTCCAAGGCCATCGGCGCCGCCAAGATCAAGGGCACCGGCAACGACCTCGCCCTCTCGCTCGACTACAAGACCAAGGTCGAGGGCGCGTACCCGATCGTCCTGGTCACGTACGAGATCGCCTGCGACAAGGGCAACAAGGCGGAGACCCTGCCGACCCTCAAGGCGTTCCTGAACTACGCGGTCAGCGAGGAGGGCCAGAAGGTCCTCGCCGACGCCGACTACGCCCCGCTCCCGGCCGAGATCGCGACCAAGGTCCGCGAGATCGTCCCGACCCTGTCCTGATTCCGACCGAGGCCGGTCCGTGCCGCAGCACGGGCTCGGACCGGCCTCGGTATCCGGTGCACCGCCGCCAGGAGCCCACAGGCTCCGCAGACCGGAGAGTCCCGATGGTTACCACAACACCCACCGAAACCCCGCCGCCCGCCCGCGGCGACATACGCACGTCCAGGGGCAGCACCCGCCCCGGCGACCGGATCTTCCTGGGCCTGTCCCGCGGATCCGGGATCACCCTGCTGGTGATCATGGCCGCCATCGCGGGGTTCCTCACCTACCGAGCCGTCCTCGCCATCTCGAAGGACGACGCGAACTTCCTCACCACCTCCGAGTGGAACCCGGCTGGCAGCCCGCCAGTCTTCGGCATCGCCGTACTGGCCTTCGGCACGGTCGTCAGCTCGGTCATCGCGATGCTCATCGCCGTGCCGATCGCGATCGGCATCGCGCTGTTCATCTCGCACTACGCGCCGCGCAAGCTGGCCGCTCCGATCTCTTACGTCGTCGACCTGCTCGCCGCCGTACCGAGCATCATCTACGGCCTCTGGGGTGCCATCTTCCTGGTCCCCTACCTCGACGGTCTCAACAAGTGGCTGAACGAATACTTTGCCTGGACGTACATCTTCGCCAAGGCCAGTGACGGCGTCGCCCGCAACCTCTTCACCGTGGGCATCCTGCTGGCGATCATGATCCTGCCGATCATCACCAACGTCACTCGTGAGGTCTTCCTCCAGGTGCCGAAGATGCATGAAGAGGCCGCTCTGGCCCTCGGCGCCACGCGCTGGGAGGTCATCCGGATGTCGGTGCTCCCCTTCGGCCGCTCCGGCATCATCAGCGCCTCGATGCTCGGCCTCGGCCGTGCGCTCGGCGAGACGATGGCCGTGGCCGTGGTGCTCTCCCCAAGCTTCATCATCTCCGGCCATCTGCTCGACCCGGGTGGCGGCACCTTCGCCCAGAACATCGCGGCGAAGTTCAACGAGGCCAACGAGTTCGGCCGGGACGCTCTGATCGCCTCCGGTCTGGTGCTCTTCTTCATCACGCTGCTGGTCAACGGCGCGGCACGGTGGATCATCGCGCGCCGCAAGGAGTACTCGGGGGCCAACGCATGAGCAACGTCGTCCAGGACAAGCGGCCGGTTGCGCCCCTGCGCCCCGCCGCCCTGTCCCACGCCCGTCTCCCCCGCTGGGCGTCGGCCGCCATCGCCGTCGCGTCCATCGCCGCAGGCTGCGCTCTCGGCCTCGCCGCCGGCTGGCAGAGCAGGGTCCAGTGGGGCCTGCTGGCCGCGCTCTTCTTCGTGGTCTCCAGCTACCTGATCACCACCAAGGTCGAGGGCAGCCGCCAGGCCAAGGACCGGTTCGCGACCAGCGTCGTCTGGGTCTGCTTCGTCCTCGCCGTGATCCCGCTGCTTTCGCTGGCCTGGGTCACGATCAGCAAGGGCGTCAAGGTCCTCGACGGGTACTTCCTGAGTCACTCGATGGGCGGCGTACTCGACGCCGATGTCGGCGGCGGTATCTACCACGCGCTGCTCGGCACCATCCAGCAGGTCCTCATCGCGACCGTCATCGCCGCCCCCATCGGCATGCTGACCGCGATCTACCTGGTCGAGTACGGCCGCGGAAAGCTCGCGAAGGCCGTCACCTTCTTCGTCGACGTCATGACCGGCATTCCGTCGATCGTCGCGGGCCTGTTCATCCTGGCCACCTGGAACCTGATGCTGGGCTTCGGGCCCTCCGGGTTCGCCGGCTCGATGGCGCTCGCCATCCTGATGATGCCGGTGGTCGTCCGCTCCACCGAGGAGATGCTCAAGCTCGTCCCGAACGAGCTGCGCGAGGCCTCCCTCGCCCTGGGCATCCCCAAGTGGCGCACGATCCTCAAGGTGGTCCTGCCCACCGCGATCGGCGGCATCACGACGGGCGTCATGCTCGCGGTTGCCCGTATCACCGGCGAAACGGCCCCCGTGCTGCTGCTCGTCTTCGGTACGAAGCTGATCAACAACAACCCCTTCGAAGGCGCCCAGTCCTCGCTGCCGCTGTATGTGTACGAGCAGTACGCCGTCGGCACCGACGCAGCGGTCGACCGCGCCTGGGCCGCCGCCCTGGTGCTGATCGCCTTCGTCATGATCCTCAACCTGGTGGCCCGCGGCATCGCCCGCTGGAAGGCCCCGAAGACCGGTCGCTGACCGCGGCCTTCTGAAAGCGAAGTGATTCACATGGCCAAGCGCATCGACGTCAGCGGCCTCAGCGCCTTCTACGGCTCCCACAAGGCGATCGAGGACATCTCGATGACCGTGGAGCCCCGCTCCGTGACGGCCTTCATCGGCCCGTCCGGCTGCGGCAAGTCCACGTTCCTGCGCACCCTGAACCGGATGCACGAGGTCACCCCCGGTGGCCGCGTCGAGGGCAAGGTGCTGCTGGACGACGAGAACCTGTACGCCTCCGCCGTGGACCCGGTCGCCGTACGCCGCACGGTCGGCATGGTCTTCCAGCGGCCGAACCCCTTCCCGACGATGTCGATCTTCGACAATGTCGCGGCGGGCCTGCGGCTGAACGGCTCGTACAAGAAGAACCAGCTGGCAGAGGTCGTCGAGAAGTCCCTCAAGGGCGCGAACCTCTGGAACGAAGTCAAGGACCGGCTGAACAAGCCCGGCTCCGGCCTCTCCGGCGGCCAGCAGCAGCGTCTGTGCATCGCCCGCGCGATCGCGGTCGAGCCGGATGTGCTGCTGATGGACGAGCCGTGCTCGGCGCTGGACCCGATCTCGACCCTTGCGATCGAGGACCTGATCGGTGAGCTGAAGGAGCGCTTCACGATCGTCATCGTGACGCACAACATGCAGCAGGCGGCGCGTGTCTCGGACCGTACGGCGTTCTTCAACCTGTCGGCGGTCGGCCAGCCCGGCAAGCTGATCGAGATCGACGAGACGGAGCGGATCTTCGCGAACCCGTCGGTGCAGGCGACCGAGGACTACATCTCGGGCCGCTTCGGTTAGGCCGGACCCCAAAACGTCCTGCGGTGCTGCATGGCGGTGCCACCGCAAGGCGAAGGGCCCGCCCCCTCTCCCAGGGGGCGGGCCCGCATTTGCTGTACCGGTCCGGGGTGGCCGTCGGCCAAGGCTGCTGCCGGTGGAGGGTTTCGCCGGGTGACCGCCCTGCCCCGCCGGTCGGCCCGCGCCGACCGCGACGGTCAGCCGAAGACCAGGTACACGACCCCGTAGCTCAGCGCAGCGACAACCGCGGCTGCCGGCATCGTGATGAACCACCCCATGACGATGTTCTTGGCGACGCCCCAGCGGACCGCGTTCACCCGCTTCGTCGCCCCCACACCCATAATCGCCGAGGTGATCACATGCGTCGTCGAGATCGGCGCATGGAACAGGAACGCCGAGCCGAACATGATCGACGCCCCCGTCGTCTCCGCCGCGAACCCCTGCGGCGGATCGAGTTCAATGATCTTGCGCCCGAGCGTCCGCATGATGCGCCACCCACCCGCGTACGTACCGAGCGAGAGCATCATGGCGCAGGCGATCTTGACCCAGATCGGAATCGCGTCGCCCTGGTTCTCCACATCGGCGATGACAAGCGCCATCACCACGATGCCCATCGTCTTCTGCGCGTCCTGCAGACCGTGGCCGAGCGCCATGGCCGCCGCCGAGACGGTCTGGGCTATCCGGAAGCCGCGCTTGGCCTTGGACGGATTGGACCTCCGGAACATCCACATGATCGCGACCATCACCAGATAGCCACAGATCAGACCGACGACCGGCGAGACGAACATCGGGATGACGATCTTCTCGAGCACACCGGTCCAGATGACCTCGGTCCCGCCCGCCAGCGCCGCGCCGACCATGCCGCCGAACAGCGCGTGGGACGAGGACGACGGCAGTCCGAAGTACCAGGTGACCAGGTTCCATACGATCGCGCCAACCAGCGCCGCGAACAGGATGCCCATGCCCCGCGAGCCCTGGGGCGTCTCGATGAGCCCCTCGCTGACGGTCTTGGCGACGCCCTGGCCCAGGAAGGCGCCGGCGAGATTCATCACCGCGGCCATCGCCAGCGCCGCGCGCGGCGTCAGCGCGCGCGTGGAGACCGAGGTCGCGATCGCGTTCGCGGAGTCGTGAAAGCCGTTGGTGTAGGTGAATCCGAGCGCGACACCAATGGTCACGATCAGCGCAAAGGTGTCCACGAAGTTCAGGACTCCTTGACCGCGATGGTCTCCACGGTGTTCGCAACATGCTCGAAGGCGTCCGCGGCCTCTTCAAGCACATCCACGATCTGCTTGAGCTTGAGCACCTCGATGGCGTCGTACTTACCGTTGAAGAGCGTCGCAAGGAGCTTGCGGTGGATCTGGTCAGCCTGGTTCTCGAGGCGGTTGACCTCGATCCAGTACTCGGTGAGGTTCTCCATGGTCCGCAGATGCGGCATGGCCTCCGCCGTCAGCTCGGCCGCCCGCGCCAGCACCTCGATCTGCTGCTCCACACCCTTGGGCAGCTCCTCGATCTGGTACAGCACGACCAGGTCGACGGCCTCCTCCATGAAGTCCATGATGTCGTCGAGCGACGAAGCGAGTTTGTAGATGTCCTCGCGGTCGAACGGCGTGATGAAAGAGGAGTTCAGCTGGTGGAAAATCGCATGCGTGGCGTCGTCTCCCGCGTGCTCCGCTGCCCGCATCCGCTCCGCGATCTCAGCCCGGCCGGAGGCATCCGCTCCGAGCAGTTCCATCAGGAGCTTGGAGCCCGTGACGATGTTGTCCGCGGACGCGGCAAACATGTCATAGAAGCTCGTCTCCCTGGGGGTCAGACGAAATCGCACGTGGGGTCCTCGGGGTGCTTTGGTTTCGGTCAGGGTGATGCTAGGCGCATCATCCGGCCACGGCTAACCGGCGTTCCTCAGTGTCGCCCATCAAACAGCGTGCTCAGCACGGGCCCCCGGTCCCGATCCGGCACGATTCGTTACGATATACCCACGAGGGGTATCCACACCCCTGTGGACAGCGGGAGGACGCGATGACGACCACCGAGGCGGCCGGCCCCCCGGTCACGGACCACGACCACGGCGTGCACGGCTACCACAAGCAGAAGGACGAGCACCTCAAGCGGCTGCGCCGGATCGAGGGCCAGATCCGCGGGCTGCAGCGGATGGTCGACGAGGACGTGTACTGCATCGACATACTCACGCAGGTCTCCGCGTCCACCAAAGCGCTGCAGTCCTTCGCGCTCCAGCTGCTCGAAGAGCATCTGCGGCACTGCGTCGCCGATGCGGCGGTCAAGGGCGGCGAGGAGATCGACGCGAAGGTCGAGGAGGCGACGAAGGCGATCGCACGCCTTCTTCGCACCTGATGCGCGTGAGCCCAGTCATTCGAGCCGGGTAATTCAAGCCGCGTCACTCGAGCCGGGTCACTCGAGCCGGGTCACTCGAGCCGCGTCATTCGAGCCGGGAAGGCGGAGACCGCTCGGCTGAGACCTTCAGCACCTCGTCGATACGGTCCGGGCTGAGCCGTTCCTCGTCCGCGGCCGACGCCGCGATGATCAACTCGCCACACAGCTCGATCTCGGCGAGGGCCACGTGGTCCTGGACGGTCGTCGTACTGGGAGGAGCCACGTGCGTTCACCTCTTCCTGCCGGTGTCGACTTCCTAGCGTAGGGAGTGATGCACGGGCTGCGCATGGCACGTCCGGACCATTTAGGCCCTGATCCTCCCTGCGTAAATGTCCCGTTGGTGGGGCAGACGCACGGCGACCGGCGTCCCGAAGTCGTACAGCAGAGTGGTCGACGTGACGGCGACCGTGCCGGTCTCATTGGTGAAACTGAAGCGGTGGCGCACCTTGCGCAGCCGGCCCTCGTCGTCGAGATACGCGTCGAACGGCACGGTGTCCATGGCGAACCCTTTCGCCGCGGCGGCCAGCGAGGCGCGCGCATGCGGTTCGGCCACCCGTGCGGCTTGGGCGATGTCAGTGACGCCGCGGTAGTGCCGCACCTTCGTCCCGGCGAGCTTCTCCTCACCGACGTACGTCACGTCCCGCGCACTGCGCAGCAGTTCGGCGGCGGCGAGCGGATCGGTGGCGCCGCCGGTGACCAGGTTCCCGTCCTCGAGGGTGGTGGTGTCGATTCGTACCCACTTGTCCACGGGTACGCCCGCCCCGCGGTTCTTCATGTACAGCGCGCCGGGGGCCAGCAGTTCGGTGACCGGACGGTGCTCTTCCGCGCCCGCCGGTCCCTTGGGCAGCACGACGGTGAGCTGCCCCATCCGTCGCACGAAGTCGTATCCGCCCTCGCCCCGGATGGTCACCCGGGTCCCGCCGGTTGCCGTCTCCATGGACGTACGCGCCTTGGAACTCCTTGCCTCGGCGAGCACATCCGCGGCCTCGCGCACCTCGTCGCCCCCGGCTGCGTCGATCCGCGCCTTGACGGCCTGCCCGCCGCCCTGCCGGTCGTCGGCGACGGCGCCCCCGCCGCCGGAGCAGCCGCTGGTCGCCACCGCCCCCAGTACGGCGGCCGCGACAGCGAAAGCCCCGCCCCTGCGCCTGTGCTGCTGCACCACCATCGCCTGCCAACCCCCAACACGGGACCGCTGCTTGTACGAGACGCCCACCCGCCCCGCATAACGACGGCCCCCTCCCCTCGTCACGCCGCCGCCCGTGCACTCTCCTTGCCGCGCCTCGCATTCCGCCCGGCACCAGTACTGTGGAGAGGTGCCTCAGCAAGCCCCATCCGGCGATGCCCCGGCCCCCCACCACACCTCAACCGCGGAGCGCGGCTCGTTCGCCGTCGCCCGCTGCTCCTGCGGCTGGACCGGCCCGGCGCGCCGCTCCCGTGAACGGGCGCGGACGGACGCCGTGTCGCACACGTCACCTCTCACGGAGCGTCGTTGACGCCTCCCCCGGCGCATCCACCGCCCGCACCGGGCCACATCACGGGCACCATCGGGCGCCATCACGGGCAGCGTCCCCGGCCGCATCACGGGCAATGAAAAACCGCCCCCGCCCGGAACCCCCGGCCCCGCGCAGCCGTCTCGTCCTCCAGGAGGCCCCATGGACCGGCGCGCGCTGCTCACCACCGCTGTTGCTCTGACCGCCACTGCCTGCACAGGCAACGGCGGCGACGGAGCGACCGCGGCCACCACGACAACACCCACACCCACACGCCCGCCCACCCGCAGTGCCTCGCAAGGGAGGGCGGCGACCACGTCCGCCGGGGCCGCGCCCGACTGGAACGCCCTCGCGCGCGGGCTCGACGGGAAGCTCGTACGCCCCGGGGACGCCGCGTACCCGACCGCGCGGCAGCTCTACAACACCCGGTTCGACTCGCTGAAACCCGCGGCCGTCGCATACGTCGCGGGCGAGGACGACGTCAAGGAGTGCCTGGCCTACGCCAAAGCCCACCGCACGCCCGTCTCCATCCGCAACGGCGGACATTCCTACGCAGGTTGGTCGTCCGGCAACGGCCGGCTCGTCATCGACGTGTCCGCCCTGAACCGCGTCGCTCCCGACGGCTCCATAGGCGCGGGCGCCAAGCTGATCGACGTGTACACCACCCTCGCCCGCAGCGGCCGCACCATCCCGGCGGGCTCCTGCCCCTCGGTCGGCGTGTCCGGGCTCACCCTCGGCGGCGGGCACGGCGTCACCTCCCGTGCGTACGGCCTGACCTGCGACAGTCTCACCTCCGCGACCATCGTCACGGCCGACGGCAAGGTGCTGACCGCGAGCGCGAAGGAGAACAAGGAGCTGTTCTGGGCGCTGCGCGGCGCGGGCAACGGCAACTTCGGCGTGGTGACCAGGCTCCGTTTCCGTACGCATCCCACACCGCCGTCCGTCACCGCCTATCTCACCTGGCCCTGGTCGAAGGCCGCAGCCGTCCTCGCCGCCTGGCAGAAGTGGGGACCTGCTCAGCCGGACGAGCTCTGGTCGTCGGCGCATCTCGCGGCCGGTCCCGGCGGCCGCACGCCCACGCTCTCGGTCGCCGCGTTCTCCCTCGGCAGCGAGAGCGACCTGCGCAACGCACTCGACCGCCTCGCCGACCAGGTCGGCTCGCCCGCTCGCTCGGTCTCGGTGCGCCGCCGCAGCTACCAGGACGCGATGCTCGGATACGCGGGGTGCTCCACCCTGAGCCAGGCCCAGTGCCATCTGCCCGGCACCACTCCGGGCCGTACGAAACAGGGCGCGCTCCAGCGTGAGACGTACGCGGCGGCCTCCGACTTCTTCGACCGCGAGCTCTCACCGGCCGGGCTGCGCGCGCTGATCGCCGCGGCCGAGGCGTTCAGCCGGATCGCGCCCGGCCAGGGCGGGGGCGGCGGCTCCATCGCGCTGACCGCGCTCGGCGGGGCGATCAACCGGGTCGACCCGCTGGCGACGTCGTTCGTGCACCGACGGTCCAGGGTGCTCGCCCAGTACATCGGAGCCTGGCGTCCCGGCACCGCAGGCTCCGCCCAACAGGCCTGGCTGAAAAACGCCCATGCCTCGATGCGCCGCCATGCGTCCGGGGCCGCCTACCAGAACTACGTCGATCCGACGCTGCCCGACTGGCGCCGGGCCTACTACGGTCCGGCCGCGGACCGCCTCACCCGGCTGAAGAGGCAGTACGACCCGGACAGGCTCTTCAACTTCCCGCAGGCGCTGTAGGGCGTACGGAGCGAACGGCCCGTGCGAGCCGCGCGGCCCCGGCCGGCTGTGCGGGTCGCGCGGCCCCTGCGGCCTGCTCGGGTCGTGGGGCCCGCGGCCTGCGCGGCTCGAACGGCCCGGCCTGCGCGGCTCGTACAGCCCCTGCGGGTCACGTTGCGGCTCGTCCGGCCCGTGCGGCTTCGTGCGACCCTTCCGGTCAGGCCGCGAGATCGTTCTCCCCGGCCCCGGACCCCTCGGCCCTCGGCTCCGGGATGTCCAGCGTCTCGTGCCGGTCCACCGAACCGGCAGCGGGCGCCCGCTTCGACCGTACGAGCCGGCCGATCCGGTCCGATCCGGCGGCCGCCGACACCACCGGCGTGAGCAGCGCCAGCGCGAGGGGCGCGAGCAGCAGGGCCACCGCCGTGCCGAGCGCGAAGCCGCCGACCACGTCGGTGGGGTAGTGGACGCCCATGTAGACCCGGCAGAAGCCCGCGGCCAGCGCCAGACCGATCGCGGCGAAGCCGAACTTCCGGTGTGCGACGAAGAGTCCGGCCGCGAGCGCCATCGCCATCGTGGCGTGGTCGCTGACGAAGGAGTAGTCGGTCTTGCCGGCCACCAGGACCTCGATGCCCCGGTGGTCCACGAACGGCCGCGGTCGCTCCACGAACCCGCGGATCGGGATGTTGACCAACAGCGCGATCCCGGCGGCAAGCGGCGCCCAGATCAGTCCGGCGACCGCCACGACCGAGTCTTCGCCGGTGCCGCGCCGGCGCACGCTCCACCAGCACCAGAGCACCACCAGCACCATCGCGAGCATGATTCCGTACTCGCCCGTGAACTCCATGGTGCGGTCGAGCCACGACGGGGCGTCCTTGGCCAGGCCGTTGATGTCATGGAGCAAGCTGAGATCGGGGTTCAAACCGTCCGACGCGAGTCCAGCCATCTGCTGCGGCCCCTTGCCTTGTCGCCTGGTGCGGCGCACCTGCCGAGTGCGCCGCCTCTACCAACCCCCGCGGTCATTGCGGTATCTGCTGCATGGTCAGTGCGGCTGTCCCTGCTCAGGGAACGGCCTGTCCCCTGTGTACGTTCCACTCTCCACCGAACGATCACCATGACGTTATCGAAGAGTGACACGTCGTCGCAGCTCAGGGCCTTGGCTTAGCGGAGAGTTCCGGCCACGTACAACGCTTCGTCATGCTTGTGGGAGATTCGTGGGCAGCGCTTTCGCGCCATCCTCGGTGACTCTCGTCGCGCCGAAGTAGTCCGGGGTGTCGATCTTGTCGAAGCGGATCACCGCCCCGGTGTACGGCGCGTTGATCATGTACCCGCCACCGACATAGAGCCCGACGTGCCGGATCGCCCGCGAGTTGGTGAGGTCGTCCGAGAAGAAGACCAGATCGCCCGGGAGCAGTTCGTCGCGCGAGGGATGCGGACCGGCGTTGTACTGATCGTTCGCGACGCGAGGCAGCTCGATGCCCACCGTCCGGTACGCGGCCTGGGTCAGCCCTGAACAGTCGAAACGTCCGCCCTGCTCAGGGGTGCCGTTGCCGCCCCACAGATACTTCGTGCCGAGCCTCTGCTGAGCGAAGTAGATCGCGCCCGCCGCCTGCCGCGACGGCTCGACCCTTCCGATGGGCCGGGCGAAGCTCTTCTCCAGGGTGCGGATGACCTTCACATAGTTCTGCGTCTCGCGGTACGGAGGAACGCCGCCGTACTTGATGACTGCGTACGCGCCCGCGTTGTACGCCGCGAGCATGTTGTCGGTCGGGTCACCGGGCGCCTTTTTTACATATCCGGCCAATTCACAGTCGTACGAGGCAGCAGACGGAATAGCGTCCGCCGGATCCCAGACGTCGCGGTCCCCGTCCTTGTCCCCGTCGACGCCGTGCGTCGCCCAGGTGCCGGGGATGAACTGCGCGATGCCCTGGGCCGCGGCCGGGCTCTGCGCCCTGGGGTTCCAGCCGCTCTCCTGGTACAGCTGGGCGGCGAGCAACGCGGGGTTGATGGCCGGGCAGAGGTTGCCCCACTTCTGCACGAGCGGCTGATAGAGCGCGGGCACGGCCCCCTTGGCGAGCCCGACCGCCCGCCCGCCGCCGTTCGCGCCCATGAGCCCGGCGGCCGCGGAGTAGGTCCCGACGACGAGCAGCGCGACGAAGCTCAGGCAGAGCCCGATCCCGACCCCACTGGCCATCCAGACTTTTCGCACGCCCTCAACCCTCCACCATCCGGACCGCGTTCCAGCCCGCTCCGGCCGACACGCCCACCGGCTCGCGCCGCACCGCTTACGTTTCTACGGCTTACGTTTCTACTGCTTACGCCCGACGCCGCCGAACATGGCGACCTCGTCGGGCTCTTCACCACCGGCCGCCTCCGGCCGCCAGCGCGAACACGACACCAGACCGGGCTCCAGCATGTCGAGTCCGTCGAAGTACCGGGTGAGCTGCTGCGGGGTGCGCTGAGTGAGCCGCGGCGTGCCGTGCTCGTTCCAGAACGCGACGGCGGCGTCCACATCGGGCATCGCCGGGCTGGTGATGGTGTGCGAGAGAACGAGATGACTGCCGGCGGGCAGCGCGTCCATGAGGCGGTGGACGATTCCGTACGACTCCTCGTCGTCCTCGATGAAGATCACCACCCCGAGCAGCATCAGCGCGACGGGCTGCGAGAAATCGAGCGTGGCGGCGGCGCGTTCCAGGACGGTGTCGACGTCGCGCAGATCGGCGTCGAGGTAGTCGGTCCGCCCCTCGGGCGTACCGACGAGCAGGGCGCGGGCCTGCGCGAGGACGAGAGGGTCGTTGTCCACGTACACGATCCGCGCCTCGGGCGCGGCCCGCTGAGCCACCTCATGGGTGTTGTTGGCACTGGGCAGCCCGGTCCCGATGTCGAGGAACTGCCGGATCCCGACATCCGCGGCCAGATGATGCACGGCCCGCCCCAGGAACAGCCGGTCGGCGAGGGCGTAGTCGCCGATGCCGGGGTGGAGCTTGCGAATCTGGTCCCCGGCTTCCCGGTCGACGAGGTAGTTGTCCTTGCCGCCGGTCCAGTAGTTCCAGATACGGGCGGTGTGGGGGCGCGTGGTGTCGATCCTGGCGAGTAAGTGCGCGTTGTCGGTCACACGGTCCAAGGTATCCAACTCTGCGCCATCCAACTCGCCCTACCGCGGCTGGCGTTGGAACGGACGGCGCACGATGTACACCCGCCGTCCAGGAATCCGCTCGGCGGAACGACGCCAACCGCGGTCCGGCACGTCGTGCAGGGCGGGCACCTCAGCGGACGTGTCCGCCCGCATGCCGGACCTGGCCCTCCTCCTACGCGACAACCCGCAGCGTCCCAAAGGTGCAACAACGACAGTCATTGCCCGGCGTCACCCCCCGTGATACACAGAGTTACCCTAGGTGCTCATCACGCCGAACCGGTCCGCACCGCCGCAGGTCAGGAAGGTGAGATCGGTCATACGTGCGGAGATCGGGTAAAGAGACCCGCCAAGTCGGCTTACGCGGGCGATTTCATCAGCGAAGATAGAACGACGGCCCGTGCCGAGGGGCAGGGGCACTGAACAACCCAACAGGGGCGGTGAGTTACATGATCCTGGCAGCCGAAAAGGGCGACATCACCACCATCATCGGCGGAATCGCCCCGAACTGGGGGCCTTTCGGGAGCCTGGGGAACGAGGCCCGAGTGATGATCGAGGTCGTGATGGCGATTGCCATCCTCCTCTGCCTCGGCATCGCGATCTGGGGCGCGGCCAAACAGCGCATCGGAGCGACGGCACTTCGCGACACCTTCAGCGCCGAGCAGGGCAAGGGCCTGATCGTCGCCGGGCTGACCGGCGTCTTCATCATCGGGTCACTGGGGACCTTGTTCACCATCGTGTACGGGATGGCTGTCTGACCCGCCCGTCCGTCCTCTCCGAGCGTGCCCGGCCCACCCTTTGAGGTTGCGTCTCCCTGATGTCGAGTCACCACACCGCGCCCGCGCGGGAAGCAGCACGACTACCGTCGTACTACGTGTCGTACGACGTGGAACTGCGAACGGTTGAGGGGGCATACGCGAGATGAGCCTCGGTGACGAGCGCGGCTACGGCGGCGAGCCGGGCGGCCGCACGAACGAGGGCTTCGGCGGCGCGGGCCAGACGCGTACGCGCCTGCCGGGCGTCGGCGGCGACACGGACGTCTACGGCGGCGCGCGCAGACCGGTGCGGAGCTCACGCTCCCTGATCACGGTGGTGGGCGTCGTGGTGCTGCTGATCGCGGCTATCGCGTTCGCGAACCAGGGCGGGGGCGACGAGACCCCGTCAAGGACCGACGCGAAGGGCACGGGGACGGCGCCGACGGCGGCGACGGGGGTGCGACCGGTGACGGGGAAGGACGGGGAGATCCCGTCGGGGTTCGCGAAGAACGAGCAGGGAGCACAGAGCGCAGCGGCGAACTATGCGGTCGCGCTCGGCTCTGACGGGATGTTCAAGGCCTCGACGCGGCGCGGGATCGTGCAGGGCATCCACGATGCCGCTGTCGTCGAACGCCTCGTGAGCGACCTGGACAAGGCGTACTCCGCGGGCTTCCTCGCAAACGTCGGTCTGAACGGGGACGGCACCGCGCCGACCGGGCTCACCTTCGTCTCTCGTACGGTCCCAGTCGGCACCAAGGTTACGGAGCAGAACGGTGACACGGCGACGGTCGAGGTCTGGTGCACCGGGCTCGTGGGCCTCGCAGGCCCGAACTCCACCAAGCCGGTGACCGAGACCTGGTTCACGATCACCGAGAAGCTCAAGTGGGTCGGCAACGACTGGAAGATCGAGTCGTCGAGCCAGAAGGAGGGCCCGACACCGGTCAACGGTGACAACCGCGCCTCCTCCGCAGACGAGATCGCTGGTGCTGTCGAGGGATACGGAGGCTTCACCTATGCCCGGTAGTCGGCACCCCCGTGCCATCGCGCTCACGGCCCTGGCCAGTCTCCCGACGTCCATCGTCCTGTTTGCATCGCGTGCCTCGGCAGCACCAACTCCACCACCGGCCCCCACTCCGACGCCCAGCAAGAGCGACAACCCTTGCGACCTCATCGTCGGCCTTGCCAGGGATTACTGCGAGGACGGCGAAAAGGCAGGCGGCGCCACCCGCACCGGCCCCCCCGACCCCACCGCCGCCCTCGACCCCCTCACCTCCCTCGCCCGCGGCTGCGCCGACGCCGCCGTCTGGACCGTCGACACCCTCTCCAAAGCCGTGAAGTCCACCGCCACCGTCGACTTCACCAACACCGCATTCCTCTCCCAGTACGCCATCGTCTTCGCCGCCGCCACCATCCTCACGCTCGTCCTCTGGCTCCTCGCCGTCGCCAAGCGCGCCATCCGCGGCGTCCCCCTCACCACCGCCATCTCCGAAGCCATCGGCTTCCTCTGGCTGACCGTCCTCGCCTCCGCCTTCACCCCCCTCATCCTCTACACCCTCGTCTCCGCCACCGACGGCGTCACCGAGGTCATCGCCGGCGGCACCAGCGGGCAGACCGACATGTTCTTCGGGAACTTCTCCGCCGCCCTCAAAAAGGGCACCGACATCGGCGGCGGGCCGATCATGCTGATCGTCGTCTCGCTCGTCACGGTCCTCGCCGCCGGCGTGCTCTACCTCGAGCTCTTCATCCGCGCCGTCCTCCTCTACGTCGGCGCCCTCCTCGGCGTCGTCGTCTACGCCGGACTCGTCGACAAGAACATGTGGGGGCACGTACGCCGCTGGGCCGGGATCATGATCGCCGTCATCCTGGTCAAGCCGGTCATCGTCATCGTCCTCGGCCTCGCCGGCGCCCTCTCCGCGGACAAGGGCCCCGACTCCTTCTCCGCCGTCGTCTCCGGACTCGCGATCATCATGCTCGCCATCTTCGCCTCCGCGATGATCTACCGCTTCGTCCCCGGCTTCGGCGACGAGATCGCCGCCTCCCGCAACAACCGCCTGCAGAACAGCGCCGAGAACACCGCGGCCGCCGTCATCAGCTCCCCCGCCGCCCTCGTCTCGCAAGGCATCAAGACCCACAGCACCCGCGGCAACCAGAGCGGCGGAGGCGGCGACAGCAACGGCAGCGCCCCACGCCCCGCCAACCCCCTCAGCGGAGGCGTCGCCGCGCACAGCACCCGCAACACCGGCCCGGGCGGCGGCGGAGGCGGCGGATCCGCACCCGCCGCCGCGCCCCCACCCCGTAGCGCCACACCCGGCACCAGCACCCCGCACAGCAACCGCAAGAGCACAGGAGGTGGAGGGCGTTGACGACCCAGTCCCAACCGATCACGCCCCGCCGTACGTATCTCATCGGCCGGGCCCGGCCGAACGCGATCGTCGGCAAGAACCGCGAGACCGGCGAGATCGCGCTGATCATCGCCGGCGCGTTCCTCGGCATGATGAGCGGGCTGCTGGTCCCCGTCCTGTCCCTGCGGATCGTGCTCCTGATGGGCTTCCCGCTCCTCGCCCTCGCCGCCGTGTATATCCCGTACAAACACCGCACCTTCTACAAGTGGTTCGAGATCAACCGTAGTTACAAGCGCACCCTGCGCAGCGGCACCCTCTACCGCTCCACCGCCGCCGAGGCCGGCACCCGGCTCGACGGCCGTGAGATCGAGATCGGCCCGCCCCCGGGCATCGGCCGGATCAACTGGCTCGCCGCCCCCTTCGGCCCGGACGAGATCGCCGTGCTGCTGCACGCCGACCGCCGTACGGTCACCGCCGCCATCGAGATCGAGGGCCCGGGCGTCGGACTGCGCGACAGCGAGGACCAGGAGGCCCTCGTCGACCGCTTCGGCACGCTGCTGAAGCACGTGGCCAACGGCGACGGCTTCGTGACCCGCCTTCAGATGCTGGCCCGTACGCTGCCCGCCGACCCCGACGCGCACGCCAAGGACGTCGCCCAGCGCGGCGACCAGCAGTCGCCCGGCTGGCTGCGTGACTCGTACGACCAGCTCCAGTCGATGGTCTCCACCTCCAGCGAGCAGCACCGCGCGTACCTCGTCGCCTGCATGCACTACACCCGCGAGCTGGCCGCCGAGGCGCACGCCATGGCCCGCGCCGGCCGCCACTCCACAGGCTCGAACTCGCGGAAACTCGACAAGGACGCCGGCCTCGCCGTCGTCATGGCCCGCGAGCTCACGGACATCTGCGCGCGCCTCGCCGAGGCCGACATCCGGGTCCGCCAGCCGCTCGGCCAGGGCCGGCTCGCCTCCCTCGTGCACTCGATGTACGACCCCGACCACCCCATCGACCACATCCAGGCGATGACGAAACGCAACGCCTGGCCCGCCGAGTTGGACGCCATGGAGCCCACCTACCTCCAGGCGAAGACCCGCGAGTCGACCACCCGCGCGCCCTGGTGCCACTCCACCGCATGGGTGAAGGAGTGGCCGATGACCCCGGTCGGCGTCAACTTCCTGGCACCGTTGCTCGTCCACACCCCCGATGTGATCCGTACGGTCGCGGTCTGCATGGACCTGGAGCCCACCGAGGTCGCCATCGAGCGGATGCTGACCGAGAAGACCAACGACGAGGCGGACGCCAGCCGCGCCGCCAAGATGAACCGGACCGTCGACCCGCGCGACATCGCCGCGCACGGCCGACTCGACCAGAGGGGTGAAGATCTCGCCAGCGGTGCGGCAGGTGTGAACCTTGTCGGGTACATCACAGTGTCTTCGCGGTCGCCGGAGGCGTTGGCTCGCGACAAGCGGACGATCAGGGCCTCGGCCGGCAAGTCGTATCTGAAGCTGGAGTGGTGCGACCGCGAGCACCACCGTGCCTTTGTGAACACCTTGCCGTTCGCGACCGGCATCCGACGCTGACGAGAGGGCAGTCCGCCATGCGAGATCCGCTGTCCGTCTTCACGGATGCCTTCACCTCCTTCCTGTTCGGGAAGGTGGAGTCGACCCGACTTCCGGTCCGTACGTCCACGGGCCAGGCACAGGCCGTCTACCTGCCCACCGCCGCGCCGGGCCTCGGCGACTCCGGCGTGATCATCGGCCGCGAGGTGTACAGCGGAAAGGGTTACATCTACGACCCCTTCCAGCTGTACGGCCAGCAGCTCCCGGCGCCTCACTGGCTGGTGCTCGGCGAGTCCGGGAACGGCAAGTCGGCGCTGGAGAAGACCTACGTGCTGCGGCAGTTGCGCTTCCGCGACCGCCAGGTGGTGGTGCTGGACGCGCAGGGCGAGGACGGGGTCGGCGAGTGGAATCTCATCGCCCAGGAGCTGGGGATAACCCCCATCCGGCTCGACCCGATGACGGCGCTGGACGGCGGGATTCGGCTGAACCCGCTGGACCCGGCCATCACCACGACCGGCCAGCTCGCGCTGCTGAGGACCATCATCGAGGTCGCGATGGGGCACGGCCTGGACGAGCGGTCCGGCTTCGCGCTGAAGGTGGCGCACGCGTACGTCAACGAGACCATCGTCGACCGGCAGCCGGTTCTGACGGACATCGTGGACCAGCTGCGGCACCCGGAGCCGGAGTCCGCCGAGGCGATGAACGTCGACATAGACGACGTACGCGCGTGGGGTCTGGACGTGGCGCTCGTGCTGGACCGGCTGGTCGACGGTGACCTGCGGGGCATGTTCGACGGCCCGACGACGGTCGGGATCGACCTCGACGCGCCTCTGATCGTTTTCGATCTCTCCCATATCGACCGCAACTCCATCGCCATGCCGATCCTGATGGCGATCGTGGGTGTGTGGCTGGAGCACACCTGGATCCG
Organism: Streptomyces sp. NPDC002870; assembly: GCF_042888505.1. Taxonomy (NCBI): domain Bacteria; kingdom Bacillati; phylum Actinomycetota; class Actinomycetes; order Kitasatosporales; family Streptomycetaceae; genus Streptomyces; species Streptomyces sp. NPDC002870. The sequence goes on along the minus strand of NZ_JBIAPW010000030.1, from coordinate 3,121 downwards.
TCCCGACCGGAAGAAACGGATCTTCCTGGTCGAGGAGGCCTGGCACATCATCAACAGCCCGTTTGTCGCCCAGCTCTTCCAGCGTTTGCTGAAGTTCGGCCGCCGTCTTGGCCTTTCCTTCGTGGCCGTGGTCCACCACCTCTCGGACGTGGTCGACGGCGCGGCGGCCCGGGAGGCGGCAGCGATCCTGAAGATGGCGTCGACACGGACGATCTACGCACAGAAGGCGGACGAGGCGAGAGCGACGGGGCGGGTGCTCGGACTGCCGCGCTGGGCGGTCGAGATCATCCCTACGCTCACTCCCGGCATCGCGGTCTGGGACGTCAACGGCAATGTCCAGGTGGTCAAACACCTGGTCACGGAGGCGGAGAGACCACTGGTCTTCACGGACCGGGCGATGACGGAATCCTCGGGGCCCGCGCTGCCCGAGGACGTAGCGGCCGCGGAGTGGGAGGCGGAGCAGCGCGCGGCCCTGATCGAGCAGCAGCAGCTGGGCGCGTCCTCCGAGTCGACGGTGGCATGACATGCGCGACCGCAGCCGTCACCACCAGCGCCCCGAGGACGAACGCGGCATCCCGGACGGCCTGTTGGTGGGCCTGCTCGGCTTCCTGCTCGGCCTGACGCTGCTGGTCTGGACGGCGACGGGTCTGTCGGGCGTGCTGGCGCACGGGGCGTGGCCGAAGGGCGTCACGTTCACCAACACGCCGTTGGCGATGCGCGCGCTGGCGTCGAACCCGCACGACCTCCCGGCGGCATGGCCACAGACGCCGACGGCGGAGCTGTCGGGCTACGGCCTGTTCTGGGGCCTGGCGATCGGCGAGCTGATGGTGCTGGTGGTTCTGACCGTATTCACCCTGGGCACGCTGGCCCGCTGGCGAGCGGTCCGCGCGGGGCAGGTGCGGGGTACGGCGGCGAAGGGCCACGGTGCCGCCTCGGGCAGACGCCTCGGTGCGGGGCCCAACAGGCGCGAGGGACAGGCCGCGGGCGGGTGGGAATCGACCCCGGCCGGCCATGGCGAGGCCGTCGGCCCGCACCCGGCGCAGCCGGTTGGGGGAACCCCGGCGGGCAGCGGCGCAGCCGCAGGACCCAACCCCCTTACGGGGCAAGGCGCGGGCGGGCAGGACCTCACCCTCAGCCCCAACCCGGCGCAGCCGGGTAACGGCCACCGCCACCCGCAAGTGGCAGCCCCCTCCACAGCCAGCTGGGAAACCGCCCCCGCGGGCAGCGGCGCAGCCGCAGGACCCAACCCCCTTACGGGGCAAGGCGCGGGCGGGCAGGACCTCACCCCCAGCCCCGACCCGGCGCAGTCCGGCAACGGCCACCGCCACCCGCAGGAGGCAGCCCCAGCCACGGCCAGCTGGGAAGCCACCCCGGCGGGCAGTGGCGCAGCCGCGAGCCCGCCCCCCGGGGCCGCAACCCCCAACCCCCTTGCAGGGCAAATTGCGGGCAGGTGGGAAGGCACACCCTTCCCCGCCCCCCGCACCCCCCGCATCCTCTACGGCGACCCCGCCACCCGTCGCCCCACCACCGTCCAGGCCGTCCTCGACGCCGACGGCCCTGCCCTCGTCGTCACCTCCGACCCCACTGTGTGGGCCGAGACCAAAGACGCCCGGGCCAAGCTCGGCCCCGTCCTCGTCTACGACCCCGGGCACCTCTGCGACACCCCCGCCCGCCTCCACTGGTCCCCCACCGCACACTGCGAAGACCCCGCCATCGCCCAGGCGCGCGCCACCGCCCTCCTCGCCCCCGTACGCCCCCGCGCCCTCCTCGACACCGCCATGGCCGACACGGCCGAAACACTCCTGCGCTGCTGGCTGCACGCCGCCGCCGTGGACGGACGCCCGTTCAAACAGCTCCACCGCTGGGCGCTCGGCGGCGGCGCCCACGACGCCGTACGCATCCTCCGTACGCACCCCAAGGCCACCGCCGGACTCGCCGGCCTCCTCGAATCCGCGCTCACCGCACACCCCGAACGCCGTGAGATCGCCCAGCAGTTGGTGGTACGTGCCCTCTCCGCCCTCTCCTCGATCCACATCCGCGAGGCCTGCACCCCGAACCGGACGGATTCCCTCACGCTGGAATCTTTTGTCAACGAAGGGGGCACGCTTTACCTGGTGGGGGAGCCCATTGAGGACCCCCGAACCCACCCCGGCGCAATGCCTCTGCTCACCGCACTGGGCTCAGACGTGGTCGAGCACGGCCGTCGCATGGCCGCACGGTCATCCGACGGTCGGCTCGACCCACCAATGACGCTCGTCCTCGACGACGTCGCCGCCGTGGCTCCGCTTCCCCGGCTTCCGGAGCTGCTGGCATCCGGTCAGAACCAGGGAATGCCGACCCTCGTCCTGCTCCGCTCGGCCGAACAGGCGCGCGCCCGCTGGCCGGAGCCACTCGGCCAGTAGCGAAAGCCGCCCTGAAGCCCTACCGCAGGACCTCGAGTTCCAGTTCCCGCGCCGCGGAATCACCCGGCACGGGCACGGAGTCCCCGCTCGCCACGAACCCCATCCGCCGGTAGAACGCCGCGGCCCGCGTGTTGCGCTCGTGCACATACAGCCGCACCCGCTTCACCGGCGGCCCGGCCAACCCCCACGACCACTCCATGGCCGCTCGGAACAGCGCCTCCGCGACGCCGGCGCCACGTGCCTCGGGCCGTACGAACACCGCGACCACATGCGTCTGGTCGACCTTCGCCGCCTCCCCGAACCGCACTTCGCCCGCCGGCCGCTCGACCAGCACGCTGACCGTGCCCGCCCACTCCCCGTCCGTCGCCTCGGCGATGAACTGCCGCCCCACAGCCCCCTCGGCGGCTCTGGATGTGCGCTCCTGCCAGAACCCGTCGGGCCGCTCAACGGCTTGCTCGTACGTCTCCAGGAAGGCGATGGGTGCGACGGGATCACGCAGAGCGGCGAGCCGGATCTCCCGGACCTTCGCCCACTCCTCGGCGCGTACGGGTCGAATGACGTAGTCCATCTCCCGATACTGACCGCGTCTCACACCTCTGAGCAACGCTATTTAAACGCAAAAAAGCCTCAGTCCCCGGACTGGGTCCGGGGACTGAGGCTAAAGATTGTTCGGCGGCGTCCTACTCTCCCACAGGGTCCCCCCTGCAGTACCATCGGCG
>NZ_JBIAPW010000029.1:0-101945 GCF_042888505.1 Streptomyces sp. NPDC002870 | reverse complement strand
AAAACACCCCCAACAGGGGGGGGGGCGCCGGGGCCCCCCCCCCCCGCCCCCCGCGCCCCCCCCGGGGGGCGGGGGGGGGGGGGGGGGCGGGGGCGGGGGGGCCCCCCCCCCGCCCCCGTTCACGTACGGAGCAGCACTACGCCGCGTGGACGACGTCCTTCTCCTCGGCGAAGTGGCACGCGGACTCGTGCGCCGCCGGCGTGTCCGCGCCCTTGAAGCGCTCCGGGACCGCAAGCAGCGGGATCTCCTCGGCGCACTTGGCCTCGGCCTTCCAGCAACGGGTGCGGAAACGGCAGCCGGACGGCGGGTTCGCCGGAGACGGGACGTCGCCGGTGAGGATGATCCGCTCGCGGCCCTCGCGGGCCTCCGGGTCGGGGACCGGGACCGCCGACAGCAGCGCCTGGGTGTAGGGGTGCGTCGGGTGGTCGTAGATCTGCGTGTCCGTACCGATCTCGGCCATCTTGCCGAGGTACATGACGCCGACCCGGTCCGAGATGTGCCGGACGATCGACAGGTCGTGGGCGATGAAGATGTAGGAGAGGTTGAACTCGTCCTGCAGCTTCTCCATCAGGTTGATGACCTGCGCCTGGACGGAGACGTCCAGGGCCGAGACCGGCTCGTCACAGATGATGATCTCCGGGTTGAGCGCCAGGCCGCGGGCGATGCCGATGCGCTGGCGCTGACCGCCGGAGAACTGGTGCGGGTACCGGTTGATGTACTCCGGGTTGAGGCCCACGACGTCCAGGAGCTCCTGGACCTTGCGGCGGCGGTCGCCCTTGGGCGCCACCTCCGGGTGGATGTCGAAGGGCTCCCCGATGATGTCGCCGACCGTCATACGGGGGTTCAGCGAGGTGTACGGGTCCTGGAACACCATCTGGATGTTGCGGCGTACGGCTTTGAGCGCACGGCCGGAGAGCCTGGTGATGTCCTGGCCCTTGTAGAAGACCTCGCCGGCGGTCGCGGTCTCCAGCGTCATCAGCAGCTTGGCGACGGTGGACTTGCCACAGCCGGACTCGCCGACGATGCCGAGGGTCTCGCCCTGGTAGAGGTCGAAGGAGATCCCGTCGACGGCCTTGACCGCGCCGACCTTCTTCTTGAACAGGATGCCCTGGGTCAGCGGGAAGTGCTTGACCAGGTTGCGGACCTGAAGGATCGGCTCACCCTGCGAGACGGGCGCGTCGATGGCGGCGACCGCCTCGGCTTCGGTGGCGGCGTCGACCGTCTCCACCTCGGAGACGTTCGGGGTCGCGTCAGAGTCCTCCGACGGGGTCGCGTCGGACTTCTTGAGCTCAGCCATGGATCGTCTCCTTCCAGAAGTGGCACGCGCTGCCGCGGCCGACCAGTTCCGTGCCGTCCTGCTCGGTGACCGGAAGCAGTGCCGGGATCTCGGAGCGGCAGATGTCCTCCGCCTTGGTGCAGCGCGGGTTGAACGCACAACCGGACGGAACGCGCAGCAGGTTGGGCGGCAGACCCTTGATGGCGAAGAGCTCCTGGCCCTTCTGGTCCAGGCGCGGAATGGAGTCGAGCAGGCCGCGGGTGTACGGGTGCGCGGGGCGCTTGTACAGCTCGTGCACCGGGGCGGTCTCGACGATCCGGCCCGCGTACATGACCGCGATCTTGTCCGCGACGTCGGCGACCACGCCGAGGTCGTGGGTGATCAGGATCAGGCCCATGTTGTACTCGCGCTGCAACTCCGCGAGCAGCTCCATGACCTGGGCCTGGACGGTGACGTCCAGCGCGGTCGTCGGCTCGTCGGCGATGATCAGGTCCGGCTCCAGGGCGAGCGCCATCGCGATCATGATGCGCTGGCGCATACCGCCCGAGAACTGGTGCGCGTAGTCGTTGACCCTGGCCTTGGCGGCCGGGATCTTGACCTTGTCCATCAGCTCGATGGCCCTGGCCTTGGCGTCCTTCTTGGACAGGCCCTGGTGGACACGGAACATCTCGCCGAGCTGGTAGCCCACGGTGAGGACCGGGTTCAGCGAGGAGAGCGCGTCCTGGAAGATCATGGCGATCTTGCGGCCACGGATCTGCCTGCGCTCCTCGTAGGACATCTTGAGCATGTCCTCGCCGCGGAAGAAGATCTCGCCCTGCGGGATCTTGCCGGGCGGCATGTCGAGGATGCCCATGATCGCCTGCGCGGTCACGGACTTGCCGGAGCCGGACTCGCCGAGCACGGCGAGCGTCTCACCGGCGTTCACGCTGTAGTTGACGCCGTTGACCGCCTTGGCCACACCATCACGGGTGTGGAACTCCACATGCAGGTCGCGGACTTCGAGCAGGGAGCCCTCGTAGTCGTTGCCGTCGCGCGGGGCGGGGACAGACGCGGTGTTGTCGATGATGGTCATGTCTTACGCCCTCCTCAGCGCAGCTTGGGGTCGAGGGCGTTGCGAACTGCTTCGCCGAGCATGATGAACGCCAGAACGGTGATGCTGAGCATGATCGACGGGTACAGCAGGATGTGCTGCGCCGTACGGATCTGCTGAACACCGGTGGAGATGTCGACGCCCCAGGAAACGATGGGCGAGGAGAGGCCCAGACCCAGGTACGACAGGGTCGCCTCTGCCGAGATGTAGCCGCCCAGCGCGATGGTCGCGACGACGATGACCGGGGCCATGGCGTTCGGCAGGATGTGCCGGAACAGGATCCGGGTGGTGCCGGCACCGAGGGCCTTGGCGGCGTGGACGTAGTCGGCCTGCTTGATGGTGATCACCGCACCGCGCATGACGCGGGTGATCTGGGTCCAGCCGAGGAACGCGAGGGCGAAGACGACCACCCAGATGGTGCGCTCGGTGAAGGACTGCAGCACGACCATGGCACCGAGCAGGAACGGGATACCGAAGAAGATGTCGGTGATCCGGGAGAGGATCGCGTCCGTGATGCCGCCGAAGTAGCCGGCGATCATGCCCGTGATGCCACCGACGATGGTGACGATCAGGGTGACGCAGATGCCGACGATGACGGAGGCACGGGTGCCGTGGATGAGGCGGGCGTACACGGAGCGGCCCTGACCGTCATAGCCGAGCCAGCCCTCCGAGCCGACGCTGGCCAGTTCCGGCTTGCCGAGGTAGTGGTTCACCAGGTCGCCGACCGTGGGCGAGGCGCTGGTGAACAGGCTCGGGAAGGCCGTGATGACCAGCAGGAAGAAGATCAGGACGGACGCGACCAGGAAGTAGGGGTTGCGGCGGAGGTCCTGCCAGGCGTCTCCCCACAGGCTGCGCGCCTTGTCCGGCTTCTGGGGCGCGGGCGCGGCGGCGGAGGGCGGCGCGATGGCGTCCTCGGTCGCGGCAGCCGCGGTCTTGGTCACGTCAGGCATAACGGATCCTCGGGTCCAGGACCGCATACAGCAGGTCGATGAGCAGGCTGGTGGCGAGGTAGACGAGCACCAGGACGGTGACGAGACCGACCAGGGTGGTGCCCTCACGTCGGCTGATCGACTCGTAGATGACGCCGCCGATGCCCTTGACGTTGAAGATGCCTTCAGTGACGACCGCGCCGCCCATCAGGGCGCCGATGTCGGTGCCGAGGAAGGTGACGACGGGGATCATCGAGTTGCGCATCAGGTGGACACCGATGATCCGGCGCCTGGGCAGACCCTTGGCCACGGCCGTGCGCATGTAGTCGGCGCGCAGGTTCTCCGCCATCGAGGTGCGGGTGAGCCGGGCGACGTACGCGAGCGAGAGGCCGCCGAGCACGATGGCCGGCGCGATCAGCTCGGACCACTTCTGCTCGTTGCTGACGTTCGGCGCCATCCAGCCCAGCTCGAAGGCGAAGACCATCTTGATGATGAAGCCGAGGACGAAGACCGGGATCGAGATGATCAGCAGCGTGAAGATCAGGATCGCGTTGTCGGCGAGGCGGCCGGCCCGCAGACCGGCGATGACACCGAGGCCGATGCCGAAGATGAGCTCGAAGGCGAAAGCCAGCGCCGCAAGCTGCAGCGTGATGGGGAACGCGTCGCCCAGCACCTCGGTGACCGGCCGCCCATTGCGGATCTGGTTACCGAAGTCGAAGTGCAGGACGATATTGGTCATGTAGTTCCAGTACTGCTCCCAGATCGGGAGATCCAGCCCCAGTTCACGTCTCTTCGCCGCGAGGGTCGCCGGGTCGACGCCCTTGTCGCCGAACAACCCCGCCACGGGGTCGCCAGGCAGGCTGTAGACCATGAAGAAGATCAGAAAGGTTGTCCCGAGGAATACCGGGATCATCTGGAGCAGTCGTCGTGCGACATAGCGCCCCATCATGCCTCCGTTGAGATGTGACAGCCGCAGCCGACGGGCCCTCCCCCGGCAACCGCGCCCCGATGGGTACGCGAATGTCGTGGAAGGGCCCCCCAGCCGCTGCGTAAGGCGCCGTTGCGGGGCTGGCGATACGTCAGCCCCGCAACGGCTTTCGGACTACGCCTGGGCGATTACTTCTTGACCTCGACGCCAGTCAGGATCGGGTCACCGTCCTGGCCGTACTTGACGCCGGAGACCTTCTCCGAGTAGCCCGCGTTGACCTTGTAGTACCAGAGCGGGATCGACGGCATGTAGTTGACCAGGTCCTTCTCGATGGCCTGGAACTGCTTCACCGAGTCGTCAAGCGTCGCGGCGCTGTCAGCAGCCGCGATCTTGGCGTCGAGCGCCTTGTTGGAGAATCCGCCCTGGTTACCCGCAGCACCCGTACGGAACAGGTCGCTGACGAAGTTGGAGTTGACGGGGTAGTCCAGCACCCAGCCGGAGCGGTAGATCGACTTGACCTGCTGGCTCTTACGAGCGGTCAGGTCGGCCTGGAAGTCCGGCTTGCTGTCACCGGTGCACTTGACGCCGGTCGCCTGGGTGATGCTGTTGCAGACGGCGTCGACCCACTCCTTGTGGCCGCCGTCCGCGTTGAACTGGATGAAGATCTCGTTCTTCGGGACGCCGCCGCCGGCCTTGATGAGCTCCTTGGCCTTGGCGGGGTCGAACTTGGTGACGTCGCCCGCGGCGTTGTCCTGGTATCCCACGACGCCCTTGGCGACCCAGCCCGTGGCCGGCTCACGCGTACCCTGCAGCACCGTCTTGGTGATGGTGGCGCGGTCGATGGCCATGGACAGACCCTGGATGACCTTCGGGTCGACCTGCTTCGGCTTCTTCCACTGGTCCGCGTAGAAGGCGATGGCCAGCGTCTGGATCGCGGAGTACGCCTGGTCGACGGCGCGGTCGCCGAGGTCGGCGCGGTAGACCGGGAGGTCCTTCGGGCCGATCTGACGCAGGACGTCGACGTTGCCGGACTTCAGGTCCTCGTAGGCGGCCTCGAGGGTGGTGTAGTTCTTGAAGAGCACACCACCGTTCTTCGCCTTGTTCGGGCCCTTGTAATCGTCGTAACGGACGATCTTGATCTGCTTCTTGTGGTCCCAGCTGTCGAACTTGTAGGGACCGTTGCCGACCGGCTTCTCGCCCGCAGCCTTCGCGTCCTTGTAGAAGGACGCCGGCAGCGGGGCGAAGACGATGTAGGCGAGCTTGTGACCGAAGGCCGGGACCGCGCTCTTCAGGTCGATGGTGAAGGTGGTGTCGTCGACGACCTTGAGGCCCTCCATGGCCTCGGCGGTCGGCTTGGCGCCTTCCTTCTCCGGGTGCAGGGCGTCGAAGCCCTTGATGTCCGCGAACCAGGAGGACAGCCCCTGGGCGTTGTTGATGTTGGCGTTCCAGTTCCACGCGTCCACATAGGACTTGGCGGTCACCGGGGTGCCGTCGTGGAAGGTCCAGCCCTTCTTGAGCTTGACGGTCCACGTCTTGGAGTCGGTGGTCTCCACCGACTCGGCGTTGATCATCTCCAGCGAGCCGTCGGCCTTGTAGTCGACCAGGGTCGAAAACAGGCCGGCCATGACGGCGGAGCCGTTGGACTCCATCGTGTCGCCGGTGTGCAGGAGCTTCTCCGGCTCACCCAGCTCGATGGAGAAGATCCCGTTCGGGTCCACTTCACCCTTGGCGTCGGAGCCACTGTCGCTACCGCCACCACAGGCGGTCGCTGCCAGAGCGACGATTACCGCACCAGCTACCCACTTGGCGCTCTTGGCACCGCGCATGGGTTCCTCCTCATGAGTCCACTTGTCACTACAAGAGAGGTACATCTACGCGCGCTGACACCCCTGACAGCGAACACGTCAAGTACCCCGAGTGTGCTCGTGAGTCGGCGCTCCCCACAGCGCGTGACCCATTGACCCGAGCTCAATGGAGCCAACTATTGAGTACGCCCGAGCCGTAAACCACACTTAAAGGGTCTCGTTTTGACAACATCGCCGGACCCTGTCAGCCCGAAATCCGGACAAAGCGAGCACAGACAGACACCCGCGAAACGGACCGTTAACACATGTTCCGGAGAGCGCTAGCCGATATGCGGACACTCGGGCCAGGAAAACGAGTTGACGAACGGTCCGGCCCCCCGCAAGTTTCTGCGAGGGGCCGGACCGTCAGTGATGGGGCGTCAGTTGCGCTTGGCGCGGGAAGCCGTGCGGCCGCGCTCCTTCTGGTCCAGGACGACCTTGCGGATACGGACCGTCTCCGGGGTCACCTCGATGCACTCGTCGTCGCGGCAGAACTCCAGCGACTGCTCCAGGGAGAGCTTGCGCGGCGGGACGACGTTCTCCGTCGTGTCCGCGGAAGCCGCACGCATGTTGGTGAGCTTCTTCTCCTTGGTGATGTTCACGTCCATGTCGTCGGCGCGCGAGTTCTCGCCGATGATCATGCCCTCGTACACCTCGGTGCCGGGTTCGGTGAAGATGACACCGCGCTCCTGGAGGTTGATCATCGCGAACGGCGTCACCGAGCCCGAACGGTCCGCCACCAGCGAGCCGTTGTTACGGGTGCGCAGCTCGCCGAACCAGGCCTCGTGGCCCTCGAAGATGGAGTGCGCGATGCCCGTGCCGCGGGTCTGGGTCAGGAACTCCGTACGGAAGCCGATGAGTCCGCGGGACGGCACGATCCACTCCATGCGGATCCAGCCCGAGCCGTGGTTGGTCATCGTCTCCATACGGCCCTTGCGGGTCGCCATCAGCTGCGTGATGGCGCCGAGGTGCTCCTCGGGAGAGTCGATCGTCATGCGCTCGATCGGCTCGTGCGTCTTGCCGTCGACCTGCTTGGTGACGACCTCGGGCTTGCCGACGGTCAGCTCGAAGCCCTCACGGCGCATCTGCTCGACCAGGATGGCCAGCGCGAGCTCACCACGGCCCTGGACCTCCCAGGTGTCGGGGCGTTCGGTGTCCAGGACGCGGAGCGAGACGTTGCCGACCAGCTCCCTGTCCAGGCGGTCCTTCACCTGGCGGGCGGTGACCTTGTGGCCCTTGCCGCCCTTGCCGACCAGCGGCGAGGTGTTCGTACCGATGGTCATCGAGATCGCGGGCTCGTCGACCGTGATCAGCGGGAGCGCGATCGGGTTCTCGGGGTCGGCCAGAGTCTCGCCGATCATGATGTCCGGGAATCCGGCGACCGCGCAGATGTCGCCCGGGCCCGCCTTCTCGGCGGGCTTGCGGGTGAGCGCCTCGGTCATCAGCAGCTCGGTGATGCGGACGTTGGACATCGAGCCGTCACGCTTGATCCAGGTGACGGTCTGGCCCTTCTTCAGCTCACCCTGCTCGACGCGGCAGAGCGCGATACGGCCGAGGAAGTTGTCGGCGTCCAGGTTGGTGACGTGAGCCTGGAGCGGCGCGGCCTCGTCGTACTCCGGGGCCGGGACGTGCTCGAGGATCGTGTTGAAGAACGGCTCCAGGTTCTCGCTGTCGGGCGGGACGGTGCCGTCCTCCGGCTTGGTCAGCGAGGCGACGCCGTCACGGGCGCAGGCGTAGACGATCGGGAACTCGATCTGCTCCTCGTCCGCGTCCAGGTCCAGGAACAGGTCGTAGGTCTCATTGACGACCTCGTCGATCCGGGAGTCGGGGCGGTCCGTCTTGTTGATGCAGAGGATGACGGGCATCCGGGCCTGCAGCGCCTTGCGGAGCACGAAGCGGGTCTGCGGGAGCGGGCCCTCGGAGGCGTCGACGAGCAGGACGACCGCGTCCACCATGGACAGACCGCGCTCCACCTCGCCGCCGAAGTCGGCGTGGCCGGGGGTGTCGATGATGTTGATGGTGATCGGGTCCCCGCCGGCCTTGGGGTGGTACTTCACGGCGGTGTTCTTCGCCAGGATCGTGATGCCCTTCTCACGCTCCAGGTCGTTCGAGTCCATCATGCGGTCGTCGAGGTGCTCGGCGGCATGCGCGGCGAAAGCGCCCGCCTGCTTCAGCATGGCGTCGACCAAGGTGGTCTTGCCGTGGTCGACGTGGGCGACGATGGCAACGTTACGGATGTCGTGGCGCGTGGGCATGCTGACTAGCGCTTCTCTCGATCGTGGGATCAGGCGTCTGACGGTCGTAGCCTCGTCCGCCCGCCGGGCGGACACGCCACGGCTAGTCCTATGGTACGGGGCCGACGCGTCGGGGGCTTCCCGGCCCGATCGGGAAGGGGATCGTGGAGCGCTGGGGGTGTGCTGCGGTGTGCAGTGGAGCGGGTCGAAAGCCCGGGTCAAGGGTGGTCACGATCTTGCCCGCCGGCGACGCCGGCGGGCAAGGGACTTGAGCCAGTTCTGAGGTTCTGACCTGCTACTTCTTGGTAGTTTTGGTGTCCTTGGGCTTCTTGAAGCCAATGTCCTGATAGCGGGGTGCCGCGAAGCCGAAGGCGCCCGCGTTGGCCACCGCGGGCTTGGCCGCGACCAGCTCGGGGCGCTGGTAGAGCGGGATGGATCCGGCCGCGGCCCAGATCCGGGCATCGGCCCTGCGCACGAGGTCGCGGGAGGCGTCCTCGTCCAGCTCGGCGGCCGCCCGGTCGAAGAGCTGGTCGATGTGGTCGGAGCCGACGCGGGTGTAGTTCTGCTCCACCAGCAGTGAACCGTCGGAGGCGGGCACGGGCTTGGCGAAGATCGGTCGGGCGTCGGTCGCCGGGAAGGCGGTGGCGGGCCAGGAGTACAGCGCCAGGTCGTAGTCGCCCGATGCGATGTGGTCCTTGAAGTAGCTTTCGTCGGCGACCTTGGTGATCTCGGTGCGCACACCGATGCGGTTCAGCATCCGCGCGATCTTGTCGCCCACGGTGCGCAGCGCCTCGGAGCCATGGCCCGCGGGGAGGACGAAGCGGAGGGTGAGCGGCTTGCCGTCCTTGCCGACCGGGCCGGCCGCCCGGGCGGGGGCGGCCGTGCCGCGCGGGGCGTACGCTCCGGCGACTTCGCCCCGCTGCTTCGCGGCGTTCGTCCGGGGTCTGGTCGCGGGGTCGTCGTCGAGGGACTCGGCCTGGCGTTGCAGGGCCATGCCCTGGAGGGCCGCGGCGGGGGCGGGCGCGAGGACATGCGTAGCGCTGCTGCCGGACTCGGGGCCGTGGCCGCCGCTGCCGGGCTTGTCGTCGCCGACGATGTAGAGCCCTTCGGCGGAAGCCTTGTCGGCCTTCTTCGATTCGGCCTTCTTCGGCTCGGCCTTCTTCGGCTCGGCCGGGCTGGGCGACTGCGTTCCTTCGCCGTCGCCCTCGCCGCCCGCCTTGGCCGGGTCGGGCTTCATGCGTGCTCCGGCGCGCGTCCAGCCGGCGTCGGCCAGCAGTGCCTGCGCCTCCTGGGTGTCCTGCTCACCGAGCGCCGCGCTGTTGTCGGCGTACGCCCGCTGCCCGGCCAGTGCCAGATGACTGCCGGGCGGGGCGGCGGGCAGACCGAGCGGGGCCAGTACGGTCTCGGCCAGTTCCTTGCGGTCCAGCGCCCGGGCCACAGCGCGGCGCACCCGGTCGTCGGCGAGCGGTCCCTTCTCGCCGTTCAGCGCGAGCTGGGTGTATACGGGCTCCAGCGACTTGCGGAGCACATAGCCGTGGGCGAGCTGCTGGCCGCCCGCGCTCTTCTTGTCCCGTGCCACGAGGGCCATCCGGTCCGCGGTGCTGGGGTCGACCTCAGCGAGATCGAGGCTGCCTTCGGCCAGCGCGGCGGCGCGCTGGTCGCGCGGCACGGCGGTCAGCACCACCCGCTCCAGCTTGGCCCGCTCCCCCCACCAGCGGGGATTGCGTACGAGAGTGGTCGTGCCCGACACGCGGTCGACGGCCTTCAGCTGGAACGGGCCGGCCATCACCTTGAGCGTGCTGCGGGCCCCGTCATTGAAGGAGGTCGGGCTGCCGGTGACCTCCCTCGGGTAGAGCGGGGTGAAGAGGGACTGCCAGTCCGCGTACGGCCTCTTGAAGGTGATCTTGACCTCGAGGCCGTTGGCGCCGCGCTCGATCTTCTCGATCCGCTCGTAGCCGGCGTTGCGCGCGGTCCAGTACGCGGAGTCCTTGCCGCTCAGCGCGCGCCACTGGGAGACGAAGTCGGCCGCGTCGATCTCCCGGCCGTCGCTCCACACCGCCTCCTGGTTGAGCTTGTAGAGCACGACCTGCTTGGGCTCGCGCTTGACGATCTCGGCGGACTCCACATAGTCGGGGTTGCGCTGCGGACGGCCGCTCTGGTCGAGGGTGAACAGGGAGGGGAGCACGGCCCCGGCGATACGCGTAGTGGCGGCGTCCGCGTCGGCCTGGAAGACGTTGAGCGTGGTGGGCGAGGCGTCGACCGCCCAGCGCAGCGTCCCTCCGTCGGCGACCAGATCGCGTCCGGCGGGCGCGATGTCCTGGGCCGCGGCCTTGCCGATGTCGGGCTCGTCCGAGCTGCAGCCCGACAGTGCGGGCAGAGCGAGGACCCCGCTGGTGAGCAGCGCGACAGAGCGGAGCATCCGGGAGCATGCCCTCCCGCGTGGTGCGTCGACCTTGGACATCACTTGTACCTCTTCGTCCAATTTTGCGGATTTTGGAGATGATCACACCGATTCCCATCCACTGAAGGGGAAGGTGCGCGACAGGCGGCGGCGACACGGCGCGACCAACAGCAAGGTCACCCGTGCGGCCCAACGCAGAACCGGGCACAGTGGTACCGAAAGGGAGAAAATGTGGGTAGTGATATCCGAAACACAAGGGGCGCGCTGAAAGCGCATGCGCCGGGAATCCCTGCACGTCCCTTCACAAGCGGGGACGTGACGCGCGACACTCGCAGGCGCATGAGCCATGCCACCGCACCCTGCGGAAGTGAGGACAAGCCATGTCCCAGCAGGAAGACCTGACGGCGATTCAGCGGCGCCTCGACGAGCTGGTCCAGCGTGTCGGAGAGCTGGAGCAGACCGTCGATCAGCTGCGTGGCGCCGGCCCGGCCACGAGTGCCGAGCCGATCACACCGGGCACGAAGACACCGGGCCGCCCCGAGCTGGTCACCATCCCCGACGTCCCGTACAACAACGCGCTGTGGACGGATTCGGACGACGAGGGCCTGGGCGTCCGAGACCGGCACGCTCCCTAGGAGACCTCGTTGGCCACAGGTACTGAACCACCACAAGTCAATACGGGCGTGCACGGCGCCACCCGCGCCACCATCGGACCGCGCCATCTGCGCACCGACCTCTGGTGGCTGTCGCCCGCCGTGACCGCCGCCGGGCTGCTCGCCTTCATCGTCTACGCGACATGGCGGGCATTCGCCAATGCCGACTACTACGCGGCGCCGTATGTCTCGCCGTTCTACTCGCCCTGCCTCGCGGAGAACTGCGCGCCGATGCGGGACGGCCCCAACTGGGAGATCTTCGGCAGCTGGTGGGGGCTGTCCCCGGCCCTGCTGATCCTGATCTTCCCGCTCGGCTTCCGGCTGACCTGCTACTACTACCGCAAGGCCTACTACCGGGGCTTCTGGGCATCGCCCCCGGCCTGCGCGGTCGCCGAGCCGCACAAGAAGTACACCGGCGAGACCCGCTTCCCGCTGATCCTGCAGAACATCCACCGGTACTTCTTCTACGCGGCGATTCCGGTCGCCGGAATCCTCACGTACGACACCGTGCTCGCCTTCCGCGACGAGCACTACGAGTGGGGCCATATGGGCCTCGGCACCCTCGTCCTCCTGGTCAACATCGTGCTGATCTGGGCGTACACCTTCTCCTGCCACTCCTGCCGGCACATCATCGGCGGCCGGCTGAGGCACTTCTCCAAACACCCGGTGCGCTATCGCCTGTGGGGCTGGGTCGGCAAGCTGAACGACCGTCACATGCTGCTCGCATGGACCTCGCTGTTCAGCGTCGCGCTCGCCGACTTCTACGTCTATCTCGTCGCGTCCGGTGCCTTCGACGATCCGAGGTTGTTCTGACATGACGCAACTCGAACGACAGCAGTGGGACGTCGTGGTGGTGGGTGCGGGCGGCGCGGGCCTGCGGGCCGCCATCGAGGCGCGCGAGCGGGGCGCGCGCACGGCGGTCATCTGCAAGTCCCTCTTCGGCAAGGCCCACACCGTGATGGCCGAGGGCGGCATCGCCGCCTCCATGGGCAATGTGAACCCCGGGGACAACTGGGAAGTGCACTTCCGCGACACCATGCGCGGCGGGAAGTTCCTCAACCAGTGGCGGATGGCGGAACTGCACGCGCGTGAGGCGCCCGACCGGGTCTGGGAGCTGGAGACCTGGGGCGCACTCTTCGACCGCACGGCCGACGGGAAGATCTCCCAGCGCAACTTCGGCGGGCACGAGTACCCGCGGCTCGCGCACGTCGGCGACCGGACCGGCCTGGAGCTGATCCGTACGCTCCAGCAGAAGATCGTCTCGCTGCAGCAGGAGGACCAGAAAGAATTCGGCGACTACGAAGCCCGGTTGAAGATCTTCCAGGAGTGCACGGTCACCCGCGTCCTGAAAGAGCACAGCCTCAAGGACGGCGAAAAGGTTTCCGGGACGTTCTGTTACGAGCGGGAGTCCGGGCGCTTCTTCGTGCTGGAGGCCCCGTCCGTGGTGCTGGCCACCGGCGGTATCGGCAAGTCCTTCAAAGTGACATCCAATTCGTGGGAGTACACCGGCGACGGGCACGCGCTGGCGCTGCTCGCGGGCGCACCGCTGCTCAACATGGAGTTCGTGCAGTTCCATCCGACCGGGATGGTCTGGCCGCCTTCGGTGAAGGGGATCCTCGTCACCGAATCGGTGCGCGGCGACGGCGGTGTGCTGCGCAACTCCGAGGGCAATCGGTTCATGTTCGACTACATTCCCGACGTCTTCAAGGAGAAGTACGCGCAGTCGGAGGAGGAGGGCGACCGCTGGTACGAGGACCCGGACAACAACCGGCGTCCGCCCGAGCTGCTGCCGCGCGACGAGGTGGCCCGCGCCATCAACTCCGAGGTCAAGGCCGGCCGCGGCTCCCCCCACGGCGGCGTGTTCCTGGATGTCTCGACCCGGATGCCGGCCGAGGTCATCCGGCGTCGGCTGCCGTCGATGTACCACCAGTTCAAGGAGCTGGCGGACGTCGACATCACGGCGGAGGCGATGGAGGTCGGACCGACCTGTCACTACGTGATGGGCGGCATCGCCGTCGAGTCCGACACCGCGGCCGCGGTCGGGGTTCCCGGCCTGTTCGCGGCGGGCGAGGTCGCGGGCGGCATGCACGGCTCCAACCGGCTCGGCGGGAATTCGCTGTCCGACCTGCTGGTCTTCGGACGACGGGCGGGTCTGCACGCGGCCGAGTACGCGCAGGGGCTCAGCGACCGCCCGGCGGTGGACGACGGGCAGATCGACGAGGCCGCGGCGGAGGCGCTGCGTCCGTTCAGCGCCGAGGGACCGCAGCCGGGCGAGGAGACCGGGAAGCCGCCGGAGAATCCGTACACCCTCCATCAGGAGCTCCAGCAGACGATGAACGACCTGGTCGGCATCATCCGGCGCGGGGCGGAGATGGAGCAGGCGCTGGAGAAGCTGGCGGGTCTTCGGGTACGGGCGCGGCGCGCCGGGGTCGAGGGGCACCGGCAGTTCAACCCCGGCTGGCACCTCGCGCTGGACCTGCGGAACATGCTGCTGGTCAGCGAGTGCATCGCGCGGGCCGCGCTGGAGCGCACGGAGAGCCGCGGCGGGCACACCCGCGAGGACTGCCCGGCCATGGAGCGCGAGTGGCGGCGGGCCAATCTGCTGTGCCAACTCGTCGACCCCACCGGCGGTTTGGCGGCCACCGACCCGGTGCGCGGCCAGATCGCGCTCGTACGGAAGACGACCGAACCCATCCGTCCCGACCTGCTCGCTCTCTTCGAGAAGGAGGAGCTGGTCAAGTACCTCGCCGAAGAGGAGCTCTACGAGTGAGCAGCTACACAGCGTCCTTCAAGGTCTGGCGCGGTGATGCGGACGGCGGGGAGCTGGAGGACTTCGCCGTCGAGGTCAATGACGGGGAGGTCGTCCTCGACATCATCCACCGCCTCCAGGCCACCCAGGCCTCCGATCTCGCGGTCCGCTGGAACTGCAAGGCGGGCAAGTGCGGTTCGTGCAGCGCGGAGATCAACGGCCGGCCGCGGCTGCTGTGCATGACCCGGATGTCGGTCTTCACGCGCGAGGAGACGATCACGGTGACGCCGCTGCGGGCGTTCCCGGTCGTGCGGGACCTGGTGACGGATGTGTCCTTCAACTACACCAAGGCACGCGAGGTGCCCTCGTTCGTGCCGCCGCCGGGGGTGCGGGCGGGCGAGTACCGGATGCAGCAGATGGATGTGGAGCGCTCGCAGGAGTTCCGCAAGTGCATCGAGTGCTTCCTGTGCCAGGACACCTGCCATGTGGTGCGCGACCACGAGGAGAACAAGGCGGCGTTCGCCGGTCCGCGCTTCCTGATGCGGGTGGCGGAGCTGGACATGCACCCGCTGGACGCGGCCGCGCAGGCGGGTCTGGACCGCAAGAAGGCCGCCCAGGACGAGCACGGTCTGGGCTACTGCAACATCACGAAGTGCTGCACGGAGGTGTGCCCCGAGGGCATCAAGATCACCGACAATGCGCTGATCCCGCTGAAGGAGCGCGCGGTGGACCGGAAGTACGCCCCGCTGGTGTGGCTGGGCAACAAGATCGGGCGGCGGGGGGCGGAGGACTAGCGTTCTCCCAGTGGCCGATGTCGTCCTCGTGGAAGAAGAGCAGGCGCCGTGGCCGCGCCGGCGGCGGCCCGGGCCTTACGGCCCGGGCCGCCGGCCTGCTCGGCGGCGTCAGAACATACTGAGCAGCTGCTCGACAGTGGGCTCGGACGTCGAGTCCCCGTCGGGCAGGGCGAGTTCGAACCAGACCGTCTTGCCGCGTGGGGTCCGGCGCGAGCCCCAGGCCGCGCTCAGCAGGCCGACCAGCTGCAGTCCACGGCCGCCCTCGTCGGTGTCGCGCGCCCGTCGCCGTCTTGGCTGGACCAGGCCGGAGTCCCACACCTCGCAGACCAGGGTGCGGTCGCGCAGCAGGCGCAGCCGGATCTCGCCCTCGCCGTACCGCAGCGCGTTGGTGACCAGCTCACTGACCAGCAGCTCGACCGTGTCGACGAGCGCCTGGAGGTCCCAGGCGACCAGCTGGGCACGGGCCAGTTCGCGGGCCCGGCCCACCGAGCGGGGCTCGCGCGGCAGCCGCCAGTCGCCGACGGCGTCGACGGGCAGCCCCTGGATGCGGGCCATCAGGAGCGCGATGTCGTCTTCGCCGTGCCGGGTGTCGAGGGTGTTCAGCACATGGTCACAGACGTCTTCGAGGGGACGTACGGGATCGGTGAGCGCGGCGCGGAAGGCGCGCAGGCCCTCGTCGAGGGGGTGGTCACGGGATTCGACGAGCCCGTCGGTGTAGAGCGCGAGCAGCGCGTCTTCGGGGAGCTCGACCTCGACTTCTTCGAAGGGCTCGCCGCCCACCCCGAGCGGCATCCCCGGCGGCACGTCGAGCAGCAGCGCCTCCTCGCCCGGTTCGACGAGCACAGGCGGCAGATGGCCGGCGTTGGCGAAGGTGCAGCGGCGGGTGACCGGGTCGTAGACGGCGTAGACACAGGTGGCGAGATAGACCTCGGAGAGGTCGGCCTCGCGGGATTTGTGGGCGACGCGTGAGGCCTGCTGCGCTCCGCTCGGGCTGCCCAGGCCGCGGGCGATCTCGTCGAGCGCGGAGAGCACTTCGGCCGGCTCCAGGTCCAGCAGCGCCAAGGTCCTTACAGCCGTGCGCAGTTCACCCATGGCGACCGCGGCCCGCAGCCCTCGCCCCATGACATCGCCCACCACCAGGGCGGTGCGGTGGCCCGGTAGTTCGATGACGTCGAACCAGTCTCCGCCCACCTCGGTCGCCGTATTGCCCGGGAGATAGCGGCAAGCGATGTCCAGGCCGGCGGCCTCCGGGTCTCCGGGCGGGAGCAGGCTGCGCTGGAGGATCAGCGCGCGCTCGTGTTCCCTGCGGTAGAGCCGGGCGTTGTCGATGCAGACGGCGGCGCGGGCGGCGAGCTCGATGGCGAGCGCCCGGTCCCGTTCCCCGAAGGGTTCGCTGCCCTTCGTACGGGAGAACTGCACCAGGCCGACGACGGTGTCGTGCGCGACCATCGGCACCGCGAGCGTGGACTGGACGAGCGTGCCTTCCTCGCCCGGGATCGACTGGACCCTGGCGGTGCGCAGGGCGCCGGCGCAGGGCGAGTTGAAGGGATAGCGGTGGACCTCGCCGACCGCGGTGGGGGTGCTCGCGTTGTGGCCGCTGCCCGGGATGGCGACCAGTGGCGCGTCGGAGACGGCGCTGGCGAAGGCGACCCGGCGCAGCTCGGCGCTGCCGTCCGCACTGCCGGGGGGAGCCTCGTCACCGGTGAGAAGCCCTTGATAGAGGTCGACCGCCGCGAGGTCGCAGAAGCCGGGGACGGCGACGTCGAGGAGTTCGCGGGCGGTGGTCTCCAGATCGAGGGAGTTGCCGATGCGGGCGCTCGCCTCATTGAGGAGGGCGAGGTTGCGGCGGGCGCTGGCGGCCTCGCGGGCCGCGTTCTGGCGGCGGGTCACATCGGTGCCGATTCCGGCGACGCCGATGGGACGGCCGGATCCGCTGTGCACCCGGTAGAGGTTGATCGACCAGTGCCTGCGTTCCGTGCTGCCCGGCGCCGCTCCGACGATCTGGAGATCGATGGCGGATTCGCCGGTCTCCAGGACCCGGCGCAGCGATGCGTTCATCCGCTCGGCCTCGGGGCGGGAGAGGTAGTCGTGGACGGTGCGTCCGCGGTGGTCGTCGGCGGCGCCCCCGAAGACGGCGGCGAAGCGCTGGTTGGCGCGCTGCACGGTGAGGTCCGTGCCGAACAGGAGGAAGCCGAAAGGAGATTGGCCGAAAATAGCCTGCGAAGCGGCAAGATCAGTCTCGATCTGGCGCAGTGCGCGTACGTCCACGACGATACACAGCGCAGCCTTCTCGCCGCTCTCCGTCTCACTCGGCATCACATAAACCTCGGCGACGCCGTGCGCACCGCGCTGCCTCGGTATGCGGAAGGGGACCAGCCCGGTCCATTCCTTGCCATCAAGGATCTCGGACACCTGGCGGCGGCCACGCGGCCGCAGCTCGGCGGGCATGAAGACTTCGACCGGGTCCTTGCCCCTGACCTCGTCTGCAGTGATGCCGAAGAGATCTACGGCACGCCGACTCCACTGGTCGACCAGCCCGTCCGGGCCGATCGAGAAAGAGGCCACCTTGATGTAGTCATAGATCGAGCCAGGCGGGCTGCTCTGCCATACGACACCGCTCGCCGTCCCAGGTATTTCGCTCACGCGACCGTCCCCTCCAGCTCACCGCACCGGACCGGCCATGACCGCAGTATTCAGCACTACGGCCCTGACCGACACGGCGTTCACGATCACAGCACGGTCTCGTTCATTTTGAGCCGGGCCCTGCGCGATCGTCCCTTTCACGTGATCGTTGTCCCTTCACACTTCTAACCAGTGAGGGGCAGCTCGAACCACACGGTCTTGCCCGTTCTCCCGCGCCGGGTGCCCCATCGGCGGGCAGTACAAGCCACCAGTTGCAGCCCGCGTCCACCCTCGTCATCTGGCTCTGCGGCGCGTTCGGTGGGGGCGTCCGGC
Organism: Streptomyces sp. NPDC002870; assembly: GCF_042888505.1. Taxonomy (NCBI): domain Bacteria; kingdom Bacillati; phylum Actinomycetota; class Actinomycetes; order Kitasatosporales; family Streptomycetaceae; genus Streptomyces; species Streptomyces sp. NPDC002870. The sequence continues at coordinate 84,092 of NZ_JBIAPW010000029.1, read as the reverse complement.
AGCGGGTCGGAGACTTCGACGAGCAGGCTGGGGGCGGTGTCGCCACGCTCGGGGCGGACCATCCGGACCCCGATCGGACCCGATGCATACCGTAGAGAATTGGTCACCAGCTCACTGACCAGGAGCTCGGTGACATCACCTATGACCGCGTCCAGTCCCCAGGCGCGCAGGGTGTCGCGCACGACGTGCCGGGCGGCACGCACAGCGTCGGGCTCGCCAGGGAAGGACCACTCGGCGACTTCGCCTTCGGTGTCGATCACACCGCTCACTTCCCGGACCGGCAGCAGACCTACGCCCTGTTTCGGACGGTTAATCAGCACATACCCGATATTCGGGGCGAGGTATCGCGGCAAGGGCAGCAATGGGTGCACCGTGGTGCGAACGGCGTATGCGTCAGTCGCGCGCGCCGTCCCGCTCGCTTTCGCGCAGCAGTCGCGCGGCCTCGGCCACGGCGGGCCGGTCCTGGTCGAGCCAGTCGACGGCATCGGTCTCGTGCGGGGCCAGCCAGCGCAGCGCGTCGTGATCCTCGAGCGGCTGGGGCTCCCCGGAGAGCAGCCGGGCCGTCCATACCTGGAGTACACGGCCGGGTCCCAGCGCCCACTCACCGGGGATCCGCGCCAGCGGCTCGGTCTCGACGCCCAGCTCCTCGCGCAGTTCACGCACCAGCGCCTGCTCAGGGCTCTCGCCCGGCTCCAGCTTGCCGCCGGGCAGTTCCCAGCGGCCGGCGAGCTCTTCGGGGGCGCTGCGGCGAGCGGCGAGCAGCCGCCCCCGGTCGAACACGGCTCCGGCCACCACCACTACACGACGCTCGTTCATGCGCCGGAGCGTACTTCGCGCCCGCCCGCGGCCCGCCCGTCGGTCCGGTCGGGCCGATGCGGGTCGGCCGATGCGGGCCGGGCCGGACGGCGCGGGCCGGCCGATGCGGACGGCTAGCGCGCCGTCTGCCCGATACGCTCGACCCAGTACAGCTGCTTGTGTCCGCGGCCGTCGAGCGTGTCGGCGATCTGCTGCGCCTCGTCCTTGGTGGCGTATCTGCCGACGCGATAGCGGTTGCCGTTGTCGTCCCGCCGTATGACGAGCCAGGGCAGCACAGCGCCACCGTCGTTCATCGCGCCCCTCCCTCGGCCGGCCTGCAGGTCTGTAACGATCGCCAGGAAACCGCACTACGCATATGCCCGAGCCTACGCCTGACCTTCACTCAGCGGATACGGGTTTACACAAAGAGATAAGAAAGAGGGACGCACCCGTCTGGATGCGTCCCTTCTGGCTGGTTCCGGCCCCCGGATGATCCAGACCGTCTGCGTCCATGCCGCCATGGCCTGCGCCGTGATCGAGCCTTCGAGCGCGAGGAAGACGAAGGTGAACGAGGCGCAGATGACGTAGGTGAGCGTGGAGCCGAAGTAGCCGGAGCCGGCGCCACGGGCGGGCGTCAACTCGTGATCGCGGGGGCCGGACGCCCTGTTCCCGTACCGGTCACTTCACCGGCAGGTGGTATGCGATCCGGTAGCGGTCCGCCGGGACGACGATGTCCGCCGTCTCGACCGGGCGTCCCGATGCGTAGTAGGTCCGCTCGACGACCATCACCACATGGCCCGGTACGCCGCCGAGTGCCAAGAGCTCCTCCGCAAGCCCCGGGCGGGCGCCGACCTCCTCCGCGACGTTGTCCACGACGACGTCGATGGCCGCCATCCGCTCGACGACGCCGCAGCCGCCGAGCGGGCCCTCCTCCGGAAGCATCACGGGGGTGCGCCCGGTGACTTCGATCGGCTCCCAGGACGTGGAGAGCATCATCGCCTCGCCCGCGTCGCGGAACACATAGCGCGTACGCATCACCCGGTCGCCGATCTCGACGCCGAGCCGGGCCGCGATCTCCGGGCCCGCCACCTCCTGCTCGCTGCTCGACTCCCAGGTGCCCTGGGCCCCGTCTTCGGCCTGCTCCTGGCGAAAAGGGTTGGCGCCCGACGGCGGCCGATAGCCGGAGCGGGCGATCCGGCGCGGAACCGGCCGCTCACGGACATATGTGCCCGAGCCCGAGCGACCCTCGACCAGCCCCTCTGCCATCAGGACCTTGCGGGCTTCCAGGGCGACGGTGTCCGAGACTCCGTACTCCTCGCGAATGCGGGCCTGCGAGGGAAGGCGGGTGTGCGGCGGCAGCGAGCCGTTGACGATCTGCTGTCGGAGGTCACTCGCAACGCGCAGATAGGCGGGCTGCTCACCGAATGTCACTGGCCACTCCCAACAGGTTGACAGACAGCAACAGCCTGGCAACCGTGGGTTGTTGACCGCAAGCGTGGGCCAGAGTTTCACTCGAAGTGATGACTTGCGCTTAAGCAGGCACTTACCGCAGGTACGGGTTGGCGGACCCGGCCCCGCCGGGCCTCAATCCGAGCCGACCCATTGACCGCAATGGTCCAGACCAATACGTTGCTGGCCATGCGTCGAAACTGCCGAAGATCCCTTGCCAGGGCGGCCGTTGCCGCCTGCTCCCTCTCCCTCCTCGCCGCCCTCGCGCCCGCCGCCACCGCCACCCCGGGGCACGACCAGTACGGAAAGCCCTCGTACAAACGCGTCGGCTACTTCACCCAGTGGGGCGTCTACGGCCGGGACTTCCAGGTCAAGGACATGGACACCAGTGGCCAGGCGGCCAAGCTCACCCACATCAACTACGCCTTCGGGAACGTGAGTTCCGAGGGCAAGTGCTTCACCGGCAGCGTCCCCGGCGAGGCGGACGCCTGGGCCGACTACGCCCGCCCGCTGGACGCCGCCGACTCCGTGGACGGTGTGGCCGACACCGCCGAGCAGCCGCTCGCGGGCAACTTCAACCAGCTGCGCGAGCTCAAGGCCAAGCATCCCGGCCTCAAGGTGCTGATCTCCCTGGGCGGCTGGAGCTGGTCCACCCACTTCTCCGACGCCGCCCGCACCCCGGCTTCCCGCAAGGCGTTCGTCTCCTCCTGCATCGACCTCTACATCAAGGGCAATCTGCCCGTCGACGGAGCCCGCGGCGGCGAGGGCGCGGCTGCCGGGCTCTTCGACGGCGTCGACCTCGACTGGGAGTGGCCGGGCTCGGCGGGCGACACGGACACCGTGTACCGGCCCGAGGACAAGCAGAACTTCACCGCGCTGGTACGGGAGTTCAGGACGCAGCTCGACGCGCACGGGAAGAAGGGGCGCAAGCACTACGAGCTGACCGCCTTCGTCCCGACCGCCCCCGCCAAGATCGACGCGGGCTTCGAGGTCCGCAAGATCATGCGTGATCTCGACTTCGTCAACCTCCAAGGTTACGACTTCCATGTCTCGGGCGAGAAGACCACGGCCCAGCAGTCCGCGCTGTACGCACGCGGTGACTTCAGCGTCGACCAGACCGTCCGCGACTGGCAGCGCCGCGGCGCGCCCGCCCGCAAGCTGGTGATGGGCATGCCCTTCTACGGACAGGGCTGGACGGGCGTGACAGGCGGCGGCGACGGCATGGGCCAGCCGGCGGCGGCGCCCGCGCCCGCGACCTGGGCGGCCGGTTACGAGGACTACAAGGCCCTCAAGAAGCTGGCCGACTCGGGGACGTACACACTCCACCGGGACCGGCGCGGCGGCCACGCCTGGCTCTTCGACGGCACCACCCTGTGGACGTACGACGATCCGCAGGTGCTGCGCGCCAAGACCTCGTACATCCGTGAACGGGGTCTGGGCGGCGCGATGTTCTGGTCCCTGGACGGGGACACCGCCGACGGCGAGCTGATGAACGCCGTCGACCGCGGGCTCTCGCGCCGCTAGCGGACGGAGCGGAAGCCGGGCGGGTCCGGCGCCTGGGCTGCCGGGCGGGGTCGTCGGTGAATCCCCCGTCCGGCTCGGCCACATGGACAGCCGACTCTGCCCGTCGGGACGGTCGAGATCACACGAACAGGCGCGGATCATACGTCGAAGGGGGCGGCCGCCGTAGCGACCGCCCCCTCCGTCTCACTCAGCTTTCAGGACTGCGCGGCACACGGCTGCGCAGCTCGAACCGCACGGCTCAGAACTGAAGCGCCCAGGAGTCGATCTTGCCGACGTCCTGTGCCGCGTTGTCGCTGACCCGCAGCTTCCACGTGCCGTTCGCGACCTCGGACGAGGCGTTGACCGTATACGTGGTGTTGATGTTGTCCGTGCTGCCGCCGGCGCCGTACGCCTTCAGCGTGTACGCGGTGCCGTCCGGCGCGATCAGCTGGATGCGGAGGTCACCGATGTACGTGTGCTGGATGGCGACGGGCACCTGCAGGGCGGCCGGAGCGTTCCCGGTGACTCCGCTGACGGCGATCGGAGACTCGGCGGTGGCGAAGTCGCTGATCGCGAAGTCCGCGGTGTTCTCGAACCTCTTGCCGGGGGGCGGGGTGTCACCGCTGCCGACGAACAGCAGGCGGTTCGGCGAACCGGTGCCCGGGTTGCTCACCGCGCCGCTCGTCGCGGCGGTGGTCAGGGCCGTGGACACCTGCGCCGGGGTCGCGGTCTTGTTGGTGGCGAGGTAGAGCGCCGCCGCGCCCGCGACGTGCGGGGTCGCCATCGACGTGCCGGAGATCGTGTTCGTCGCCGAGTCGCTGGTGTTCCAGGACGAGGTGATCGACGAGCCCGGGGCGAAGATGTCCAGCACGCTGCCGAAGTTGGAGAAGCTGGAGCGGGCGTCGGTGCTGGTTGTCGAGCCGACGGTGATGGCCTCCGCGACGCGCGCGGGCGAGTAGTTGGAGGCGTTGGAGCTGTCGTTGCCCGCCGCGACCGCGTAGGTGACGCCGGAGGCGATGGAGTTGCGCACTGCCGTGTCGAGGGCGGTGTCGATGCCGCCGCCCAGGCTCATGTTGGCGACCGCCGGCTTGACGGCGTTCTGCGTCACCCAGTCAATGCCGGCGACGACCTGCGCGGTCGTGCCCGAGCCCTGGTTGTTGAGCACGCGGACGCCGACGACCTTGGCCTTCTTGGCCACGCCGTAGGACGAACCGGCGACGGTGCCGGCCACATGCGTGCCGTGGCCGTTGCCGTCCTGCGCGGTGTTGTCGTTGTCGATGGCGTCATAGCCGTACGACGCCCGGCCGCCGAAGTCGCTGTGGGTGATCCGTACACCGGTGTCGATGATGTACGCGGTCACACCCTCGCCCGCGGTGTCCGGGTAGGTGTAGCTCTGGTTCAGCGGGAGGGTCCGCTGGTCGATCCGGTCCAGACCCCAGGACGGCGGGTTCGGCTGGGTTCCGGTCGCCTTGAAGACACGGTTCTGCACGACGGACGCGACGTCCGGGTCAGCGGCGAACTTCTTCGCCTGCGCCTCGGAGAGCTCGACGGCGTAGCCGTTCAGCGCGGCTTCGTACGTCCTCTTGATCTTCGCACCGTACTCGGCCGCGAGCGCCTTGCCTGCCTTGGAGTCCGCTTCGGGCGCCGACTCGTCGAGGGTGACGATGTAGCTGCCCTTGATGACTCCGGGTGCGCCTGCGTTCTGAATGACGCCTTCAGGGGCCGTCTCGGCCGCGTTGGCCGTGAGGGCCGAAGCCGCGCCGAGCGTGAGCGCGGTGGCGGCTATCGCGCTGGCAGCAGCAAGTCTTCGACGCGAATTACGCATCACTGACATGTGAGGGGTCCTCCTCATTGGTGGTGCGCTTCTGTGGGGGATACCGGCAGGCCCATGACAACGCCTGACAGTTGAATCTGTCGTGCCTTCGTCTTGCCTGCCGAGCGAAAGGTTGGCGGATCCATAGGAATCACACAAGAGTCCGGGGAGTGGTGTAACACATGCGCCACACAACTGCCATGCTGACGACCCATGAGCTCGTACCGGTGTCCGGACTGCGCCACCAGCGCCCCCGTCGAATCGGCATCCTGGTGCTGCCCGTCCTGCCGCGGCCCCTGGGATCTGGACTTCACCGCTGCACCAGTCGGCCTCGAGTCCCTGTCGGCGTCAGTCAGGGTCAATTCACTGTGGCGTTACCACGAAGCGCTGCCGATCTCCGCACCAGCCGTCTCCCTCGGCGAGGGCCGCACCCCGCTCGTACAGCTCACAGAAAGCGTCTGGGTCAAGCTCGACTTCCTGATGCCGACGCTCTCCTTCAAGGACCGCGGCGCGGTGCTGCTCGCGGAGCTGGCCCGCCGGCTCGCGCCGCGGCGGGTGATCGCCGACAGCAGCGGCAACGCGGGCACGGCGATTGGCGCGTACTGCGCGCGCGCCGGTCTCGACTGCACCGTGTACGTCCCCGAGGCCACCTCCGCCAAGAAGGTGGAGCAGATCCGGGCGCACGGCGCGCACCTCGAACTCGTCCCGGGCGACCGCGAGGCCGCCGCTGGGGCCGCCCGCGCCGCCGCCGACATTCCCGGCACGTTCTACGCGAGCCACGTCTACAACCCGTACTTCCTGCACGGCACGAAGACGTACGTCTACGAACTGTGGGAGGACCTCGGCGGCACGCTCCCCGAGGCGATCGTCGTCCCCGTCGGCAACGGCACCCTTCTCCTCGGCGCGGCCCTCGCCATCGGCGAGCTCCACGCAGGCGGCCTGATCGCCGAACGTCCCGCACTGATCGCGGTCCAGGCCGAGACGGTCTCCCCGCTCGCGGCCGCTTTCCACGCCGGCGCCGAGGATCTGCTCGACGACGTCGCGCCGCCGCGGCCGACGCTCGCCGAGGGCATCGCGATCCCCCGTCCTCCCCGCGCCCGGCAGATCCTGCGGGCCGTACGGGAATCCGGCGGCACATTCCTCACGGTGACGGAGGATCAGATCCGTGCCGCCCAGCTGGATCTGGCTGCCCAAGGGCTGTTCGTCGAGTCGACCGGCGTCGCATGCTGGGCGGCAGCGGGCGGCTGGACCGACCGCACCTCCGTGGTCCCGCTCTGCGGGGCGGGCCTGAAGACTGGCCTGGCGCCCGGGTCGTAGCTTCAGACCTGGCGCACGGACCGCAGCCGCGTCCTGCGCCCGTCCTGCACTGCCAAGGCCGGCACTGCCAGGCGGGCACTGCCAGGCCGGCACTGCCAGGCGGGCCCGGCCTGGCCGGCACTGCCAGGCGGGCCCGGCCTGGCCGGATCAGTACGGCCCTTCGATGAGCCTCTCGCGCAAGCCTGTCCCTACACCCCCCGTTTCACCACCCGTAGCTCTCGGTGAAAGGCTCGGTCCGCATCTCCAGCCACTCCAGGCATCCCCACCCCGCCCCGGCCAGCACGAGCACAACCACCACCGCGGCCACCGAGTCCCGCGCCCTCAGCACCCCGCCCACCAGCGCCCAGGCCGCGAGCGCCAGGGCGGGCACCCCGAACACCATCAGCGGCCCCTCGGCATAGAGCAGGCTCCAGTCCCGCTCCCCCTCGAAGGCGCCCCGCAGCCCGGGCTCGGCGCCCGACACCCAGACGAAGAACCCGGTGCAGAACCCCGCCACCACAGCCAGACATCCGGCCCAGCCACGCGTGCGTTCGATACCTGTCCCCATAGTCCCCATACCCGCCCCGGACGCAGAGGCGACTGGGGCGGTTCCGGGACATACGGTCCGTGGCCCGTCGCCGAGGACTTCGCCTCGCTCGGCTACCCGGAGAAACCGGCAGGTCAGCCGGCGGGCAGCGCCCCGCGGCCCGTCGGCGAGTGCACACCCTTGCGCGCCGGCTCGCCGCAGTGCGCGCAGATCAACTCCGGCTCCAGCGTCTCGCCGCAACTGTGCTGCCACTTCAGCGGCGGATCATCGGAGTTGAGGTGCCGGTCGCCCCACTTCATCAGCGCGAGCAGTACGTCTCCGAGCTCCTGGCCCGCCGGCGTCAGGTGGTATTCGTAGCGCGGCGGGTGCTCGTTGTACTGCTTGCGGCGGACCGCCCCCGCCGCCTCCAGCTTGCGCAGTCGCGCCGTGAGGATGTCGCGGGACGCCCCGGTGTTGCGGACGATCTGGTCGAAGCGCCGCACCCCGTGGCTCAGTTCGCGCACCGCGAGCAGCGTCCACCGCTCGCCGACCAGGTCGAGCGCGTCGGCGATGGAGCACTCTCGGGGCTGGATGCTCTTGGACATGCGTTTCATTCTAGGTCGGTCGGTTGCGAATCCAAACGTTCAGCCAGAGCGCGACGGGCTGCCCACGCCACACCCGGGACCCGGGCCACCCGTCACCGCCCGTCACCGCCGTCACCCCCGTCACCGCTCACAACGCTCGGTTCACACGCGCTCGATGATCGTGGCGTTGGCCAGTCCCCCCGCCTCGCACATCGTCTGCAGCCCGTACCGCCCGCCCCGGTCCTCAAGGTTGTGCAGCAGCGTCGTCATGATGCGCGCCCCGCTGCCGCCCAGCGGGTGCCCGATCGCGATCGCGCCGCCCCGCACATTCAGCTTGTCCGCGTCCACGCCCGTCTCCCGCTGCCACGCGAGCACCACCGACGCGAAGGCCTCGTTCACCTCGAACAGATCGATGTCCTCGATACCGAGCCCCGCCCTGGCCAGCACCTTCTCGGTCGCCGGCATGATCGCCGTCAGCATCAGCAGCGGGTCGTCCCCCGCCACCGCGAACGAGTGGAAGCGGGCCCGCGGCCGCAGCCCCAGCCGTTCCGCCACATCCGCGCCCATGATCAGCAGCGCCGCGGCGCCGTCGTTGACCGGCGAGCTGTTGCCCGCCGTGACCTGCCAGCCGATCTCGGGGAACCGCTGCTCCATGGCCGGGTCGTAGTACGCCGGCTTGAGCCCGCCCAGCACCTCGGCCGAGGTTCCCGGCCGTACGGTCTCGTCCCGCTGCCCGGCCCAGACGACCTCCCGGTCGAACTCACCGCGCTCCCACGCGTCCGCGGCCCGCCGGTGCGACTCCAGCGCGAAGGCGTCCTGCTCCCCACGGGAGATCTTCCAGCGCGCGGCGATCAGCTCCGCGCTGATGCCCTGCCCGACCAGCCCTTCCGGGTACCGCTCGCCCAGCCTCAGCCCGAACGGGTCACTGCCCGGCAGCACGTTGGACCCCATCGGCACCCGGGACATGGACTCCACGCCGCACGCGATCGCGATGTCGTACGCACCGCTGATCACACCCTGCGCCGCGATGTGCGCGGCCTGCTGCGACGAGCCGCACTGCCGGTCCACGGTCATGCCCGGCACGCTCTCGGGGAAGCCGGCGGCCAGCACCGCGTTCCGGGTGATGTTGAGCGACTGGTCCCCGACCTGGGTCACACAGCCGCCGACGACGTCGTCGACGAGTACGGGATCGATCCCGGCCCGCTCCACGAGCGCCGCGAGTGTGCGAGCCAGCAGGTCCACGGGGCGCTCTTCGTGCAGCGCCCCTCCCGGCTTGCCCTTGCCGACCGGCGTACGAACCGCCTCGACGATCACCGCGTCCCGCACCACGACAACCTCCCCAGTCTCTTTCTTGGTTTGAACTTCAAACCTACTGACTCAACACTGCCGCGCCTCCGAGAGGGTTGTCAATTCCAACTGATGATTGTTATCGTCGTCGCCGCCAGAAGGTTGGATACCCCAACCCACCAGGCCACCACCTCCTCGACCGCACAGAACCGGGAGCGAGAGTGAGTCAGACCGACACCATGGCCGACCCCCTGGACATCATGGGCCGCTTACTGACCCCCGGGGGCAAACAGAATCCGTATCCCTTGTACGAGGAGATGCGCGCCCACGGATCGCTGGTCGACATCGGCGGCGCCCACCTCTTCGCCACCGGCTACACCGAATGCGCCCGCGCACTGCGCGAGCCGGATCTGCTGTCCACGGACGGCGCGGTCCAGGACGGCAAGATGCCGGGCTGGCGCGAGCACGCGTCCTGGCGCTGGCTCACCAAGAACATGCTGTTCTCCAACGAGCCCGACCACGAGCGGCTGCGCCGCTTCTTCGGCAGCGCGTTCTCCGCCCGCAGCGTCGCGAACTGGCGGCCCATGGTGGACCGGCTGGCGGACGACGCCGTACAGCATGTCGCGGAACTCGGCGCCGACGGCAGGCCCGTGGACCTCGTCCCCGAGTTCTCCTTCCGCTTCGCGACCGCCGTCATCGGCGAACTGCTCGGCATCCCGGAGAAGGACCAGGCGGGCATGCGCGGGATCATCGGGGACATCACCACCGCGCTCGACCCCATCGGCGATCTCGCAGAGCTGGAGCCGGGGGACGCCGCGATGGAACAACTGGCGGAGTACTTCTACGACTTGGTCGCCCAGCGCCGCGCGGCTCCGGGCCCGGACCTGACGAGCGCCTTCGTCCGCGCCCGCGACACCGGCGGCGAGCTGACCGAGGAGGACCTCGTCGCCAACCTCATGCTGCTCCTCGTCGCCGCCGCAGAGGCGCCTCAGGACCTGCTGAGCAATATGGTGCGCCTCGCCCTCGAACATCCCGAGCACGCGGACCGGCTCCGCGAGGACCCGCGGTCGGTGGCGGGCTTCGTCGACGAGACCCTGCGCTTCGAACCGGCGGTGCAGGCGCTGAACCGCGTGGCGGCACGGGACATGTGGTACTTCGGCGTGCGGGTGGCCGAGGGCACTCCGGTGACTCTGATCATCGGCGCGGGCAACCGCGACCCGCGCCGGTTCACCGACCCCGGCGTCTTCGACCCGGCCCGCCCTGACAACCAGCCGCTGACCTTCAGCGCGGGTGCGCACTACTGCCTGGGCGCCGCGCTGGCCCGGATGTCCGCGGAGACGGTGGTGCCGCAACTGCTGCGTCGGTTCCCCGAGCTGACGCTCGCGGAACAACCGACCTTCCGCGACCAACTGGTGCAGCGGGGACACGACCGCCTGCCGGTGACGACTGCCTGACGGGGGAAAGCCACGTGCCGCCGAACACGACGCACACGACGCACACGACGCACACGACGCACACGACCGATGCTGAACTCGCCGCATCCCTGGGCGACTTCACCAGTCGGCACGCCGAAGTCAACGGAGTCCGCCTGCACTACGTGACCGGCGGCGAGGGCGAACCGCTGTTCCTGCTGCCTGGCTGGCCCGAGACCTGGTGGGAGTACCGCAAGGTCATGCCCGCGCTGGCGGCCCGCTACCGGGTGATCGCCGTCGACATCCGGGGCATGGGCGGCTCGGACAAGCCGGAGACCGGCTTCGAGAAGAAGTCGATGGCCCGGGACATTCGCGAACTGGCCCGCCATCTCGGCCACGACAAAATCCACATCGCGGGCCACGGCATCGGCTCCATGGTCGCCTTCGCCTACGCCGTCAACCACGCGGGCGCGACCAACAAACTGGCCATGCTGAACACGACTCATATCGACGAGAGTTACTACAGCTTCCCGATCATGCCCCGCCCCGACGACCCGGGCCCGCATCGCTGGTGGCTCGCCTTCAACCTGGTCCCGGACTTCCCGGAAGAGGTCCTGACCGGCCGTTACCGCCCTCTGATCGACTACATGTTCGGCCTCAGCCTGGTGAACTCGGACGCGATCACCGACCGCGACCGGGACATCTACGCCCAGGCGTACTCCTCCGAGGACGCGATCCGTGCCAGCAAGGGCTGGTTCCAGACGTACCAGCAGGACATCGCGGACTTCAACGGCTACGGCAAGGTACAGGTCCCGATGCTGGGCCTGGCGTACGGGGGTTTCTTCGCGTACATGCGGAAGGTCCTGCCGGCGCAGGGGACGGACGTACGGGTGGTCGAGGTCAAGGACAGCCGGAACTATCTCGTGGAGGAGCAGCCGGAGACGGTCGCGAAAGCCCTTCTGGAGTTCTTCGGCTAGGTCTTGGCGATTGGCGTGTTGGAGCGTTGAGGTGTTGGCGAGTTGGCGCGTTCGTCAACGGCCGCGCAGTGCGCCCGTCGTACTGCCGGTGCGCTCGCGCAGCAGGACCCGCAGAGTGTTCGCGTGCTCGTAGCCGACCTTGCGGGCGATGGAGTCCAGGGAGAGGCCGGTGGTCCGCAGCAGGTGCGAGGCCTGCTCGACCCGCAGGTCCTGGACGAATCGCACGGGAGACGTGCCGAGCACGCGGCGTACGGTCCGCTGAAGGGTGCGTTCGCTGACGCCCAGTGAGCGCGCCGCGTCGACGACGCTGATCGGCTCCTCCAGGTGCAGCCTGGCCCAGCGCTCGAAGGCGGCAACGAGGGGATCGCTCTGCGCGAGCGCGCTCGGAATGGTGTACGCGGACTGCGAAGGGCGCTCGTCGACGACCAGGTAGCGGGCGACGAGGTCGGCCACGGCCGGGCTGCTCATCCGGACGATGGCCAGTGCCAGATCGACGTGTCCGAAGGCCGCTCCGGCCGTCATCACACCGTCCGATGTGGTGACCATCCTGGTGTCGTCGATCGTGACAGCCGGGTAGCGCTGACGGAAGACGGGTGCCAGCCACCAGCTCGTCGTCGCCTTCCGTCCGTCGAGCACTCCCGACTCGGCCAGCAGGAAGGTTCCCGTACAGGCCGAGGCGACGAGTGTGCCCTGCTCACGGGTGTCGGCCACCAGCGTCCGCACAGCCGCAGACGCGGAGCCGGAGACATGGTCGAGCAACGCGTCCGGCCGCCGCTCTGCGAGCGCCGGCACCAGCAGCAGGTCCGCTTTCCGGGCCTCGGCGGCCGGCTCGGTGGTGACGACGTGCCCCGCGCCGGTGTGGACACGTCGGCGGAAACCGACGGTGGTGACCTGCCAGGCGGGCGGCGGCTGTGGAAACTCACCACGCATGGCGTTCGCCGCGTCGAGCACGTCGAGGATCGCCGAGAGTCCGGAGTCGAACACGCCGTCGTAGACCAGCACCGCCACGTCCATGTCGGAAACCATATCCGAAGAGTCGTTTACGACACTGGGAAGGCGCTGATCACCGCCCTAGGTTTGCTGGTGTCCCCAAACGACGGGGACGGGGGACACCGACGCCGACCTACGGAGTGACTCACCATGAACATCGGCCTGCTGGCCCGCATCGAGGCCAAGCCCGAGTACGCCGACAAGGTTGAGGTGATGCTGCGCGACGCGCTCCAGCTCGCCCGCGAGGAGGAGCACACCGTCACCTGGTTCGCGTTCCGGGAGAGCGCCACGACCTTCGGCGTCTTCGACACGTTCGAGGACGAGCAGGGACGGTCCGGTCATCTGCAGGGCCGGATCGCCGCGGCGCTGATGGAAGCGGCGGAGACGATGCTGAGCTCGGCCCCGGACATCCGCCCGGTGGACCTCCTGGCGGTCAAGCTTCCCTGACCGCCCGGTGGCGGGTCCCGCGGGCCGCGAGCTACGAGCTGCGGCCCGCGGGACCCGGGGAGCGAGACCGCTCCCCGCACCACAGATCAGCTGGAACCACCCGAGGAGACGACACCATGACGCGGCCCACGAGCCTTTCCGCCGCAGGTGGCACCACCACGACACCCGCCGCGGACGGCGCCACCACGACCCGCTCGCGCACCCACACCTGGGCATTGCCGACGAGCTACGCCGACGCCGGCAGCCGCTCCGGCCTGGAGTTGCTCCGACTCGGACTGGAAGGCCATTTCCCGCAGGCACCGATCTGCGGCACGCTCGGCTTCCGGCTCGTGGAGGCCGAGAAAGGCCGGGCCGTCTTCGAGGGCGAGCCCGGAGAACACCTGCTCAACCCGATGAGCACCGTCCACGGCGGCTTCCTGGCCACGCTGCTCGACTCCGCGCTCGGCAGCGCGGTGATGACGACCCTTCCGCCGGGCCGCGCCTACGCCACCATCCAGCTGGGGGTGAACCTGGTCCGCCCCGTGTACGCCGACACTCAGCCGCTGCGCAGCGAAGGCACCGTCATCCACGCGGGCCGTACGACCGCGACCGCCGAGGCACGCGTGGTCGGCGCGACCGACGGCAAGCTGTACGCGCACGCCACGACGACCTGCGCGGTCTTCACGTTGCCGGGCGCGGCCTGAGGCTGGAGGATCCAGCACATGGACAGGACGACAGTCGTCAACCTCAAGGGACACCGCGACGACCCCGAGTACGCGGACGTCGTATACGTGGGCCGGGCCATGCACCGCGGCGGCTGGCACCTCGAAGCCTCTCCCCTGGCCAGCCCGTTCCGCCCGGGCCCTGACGGCACCCGCGAAGAGGTCGTCGAAAAGTACCGCGCGTATCTACTGGCCCGCCCCGACCTCCTCGCCCACCTCCCGTCCCTGCGCGGCCGCCGGCTCGGCTGCTGGTGCGTCCCGGAACGCTGCCACGCGGAGGTGCTCGCGGAACTCGCGGACGCGGACGAGCCGCGCACAGCAAAGTCCCGCAAGTCTGAACAGCATCGGCGCCGATAGCCTGAGGTGTGCGAGGAGGCTGCCCGGCCCGCCCGCGTCGGTCTCAGGCGGTGGCCCGGAGCCGGGATCCCGGGCCGCGGGCAGGGCTCATTCGGACGGGCCGTCCGCGCACGCCGGGCAGCGGCCCCAGAACGTCACCGCCGCCTCGTCCACGCTGTACGTGGCGGGCAGGCGGGCTTCCAGGCACGGGGCCGCCCCGATCACACACTCCACGTCCGCCACGTCGCCGCACTCCCGGCAGACGAAATGGTGGTGGTTGTCGCCCCGTTCGATCTCGTAGCGGGCGGGATGGCCGGCGAGCTGGGTACATCGGGTCAGGCCCGCCTGGGTCAGCGCGCGCAGCACGTCGTACGTCGCCTGGAGGGAAAGCCTGCCGGTCACCTCGCGCGCCCGGGACCGGACCGAGTCCGCGTCGGGGTGCTCAGCCAGCGCCTCCACCGCCGTCAGCACGGCCATGCGCTGCGCGGTCACCCGCAGGCCCGCTTCACGCAGCCGGGACGCCGCGCGCGCCATCGGTTCCTGCCCGGCCTCGCTCATGGCCGCCGCCTTCCCGCTGTCTCGTGGCACATCACACCGGGGAGCAGGTGCGGTCGCCGGAGGGGCCCAGCTCGAACCAAGTGATCTTCCCATGGGCGGTCGGGTAGCAGCCCCACCTTCGGGACAGGGCCTCGACAAGTGCCAGACCGCGTCCCCACTCGTCGTCGGGCGCGACAGACCGCAGTCGCGGCAGCACGCTGCTGCCGTCCCCGACCGAGCAGAGGATGACGTCGGCCAGCACCAGGGAGAGACGCAGCGGCCCCACCGCGTGGCGCAGGGCGTTCCCGACCAGCTCACTGACGAGCAGTTCCGCCGTCTCGACCAGGGTGGCGGGGACCCATGCGGCCATCAGATCGCCGCGGATGACGCGGCGCGCGTCGGCGACCGCGGTCGGCGTCCAGGGCAGCGGCCACGAGGACACACCCGCGCCCTGCTGCCAGGGAGACGGTGGGCAGGCAGGCTCCTGCTCCTGGTCCAACAGCACCGCGCCGGCCACGCCGCCCGACGGCTCCCGCCGTGCGCGTGCCTGCTCGCTGCGCTGATCGCCCGGGCCTTCCAGGGGACCCATGTTGGTGCACCTCCACTGGACTGGAAGCCCGTTTTGCGTGATTTGGGCTTCTTGTCCCCAGCGTATTCCTGTTCTGGAGTAAGTCAAGATTAGAGATGGATTCTGCTCTTTGTAAGCACTCCACATGCCGTCCATATATCTGAACACCGGGCTCGCCCGACGTTCAGCACCACCGCCGGCCTTAGCCGCATCGCCGCCGCGGACCCGTTCACAGCGCGGACCTCAAGCAGCTCCGTGGTTCCAGGGGCACTCGCGAGGTGAGAGACCTCGGCTTCCGCGACTGTCAGGGCTGCCACGCCCGTACGAGGTCCTCCGGCCCCCAGTGCGCGGTGAGCGGCAGATCATCGGCCACCCCACAACGGGAGACCGCGACCAGTGGAGTATCCGGGGCGGTGCCGGGGACGGCGAGCATGTCGCGTACCAGGGCGTCGTACTCATGACGGCCGAAGGGCTGGGTCTCCAGCCACTTGACCGACCCGACGAAGTGCACCTGCCGGGCCACCGGCTCGCGGTCTGCACCGACGAGGTCGATCTCGGGGTTGTTCTGACGGTTCCACCAACCGCCGACGGCCTCGGTCTCGGGCCACTCATCGTTGGGCATCAGACGCAGCAAGGACTCGCGGATCAGTGGCTCGATCGCTCGCCCGCGCCAAGTGGTCCATGACCGCTCGATGCGTTCCAGTGCCAAGTCACCGCGGCCACGCTCGATGAGTGGGATCGCGCGTGCCAGGAAAGCCAGCCAGAACCGCAGATACGGGTCGGCGATCCGGTAGCGCTTGTTCTTGCTGTCCGGCTTGGCGGACAGGGGGAGATCGGCGGCCAGGACTCGCTTGGCCTGCAGCATGGCCAGTAGAGGGGAGAGCGTGCCGGACGGCAGCGCGCTGGCGCCGCCGGCCTGGGCTGCGATTGCGCTGAATGTGCGCTCACCGTTGCCGACCGCTTCCAGTACGGCCCGTGAGTGCGAAGCCTCGGGGAATTCGCCCAGCAGGGACAGCTCGCCGGCCACCAGCAGAGGCGAGAGAGGATTGGCGACCGAAGCCTGCAAGAAGGCCGTACGCCCCATTCCCGGCCGCCATGACTGCACGATCTCGGGGAATCCGCCAGTGATCAACTGAGCGTCGACGGCCCCTGCGGCGTCGAGCTCGGTCATGGCCTGCACGTCGGCCAGATTCAGGGGATGTACGGTCATTTTCGCCGCCCGGCCGAAGAACGGGCGTCCGTACGACTGCAGGGCCTCCATCACCGATGCATCGCTGCCGACCAGCAGCAGAAGCACAGGCTTGGAAGACAGGTGACGGTCCCAGACGGTCTGGAGTGCGCCCTCGAATTCCTGATCCTGCTCGACCAGCCAAGGCACCTCGTCGATCACCGCGATGCTGGGTGAGTCATCGGGTACCGCGAGCGCCAGCGAGCGCAGGGCCTGGTTCCAGTCCTGCGCCTGGAGGCCGGCGATCAGCTCCGCCCCCGGTAGTAGCGACTGCGCGAGGGTCGCGGCAAAGTCGGCGCGCTCCGTCACAGGGTTACGCCCCCGGGTGGCCTGGAACACCACGTACGGCGCTCCCGAACGGTCGCAGAACTCCTGGACCAGTCGCGACTTCCCTACTCGGCGCCGACCCGTCATGATCACAGCGCGCCCCCGAGTGGCTCCAGCCCCCTCGGCCACTGTCCGGTACTGCTCGGCCAGCAGTTCAAGATCTCCGGCCCGACCCTGGAACTCCATGACCACACCCCAGGACAATAAACGTAGATAGATTATTACGTAGATTGAATCTTACTTCACCTCGTTACGGGATGGAGTGCGAAGGCGGGCATGGAGGGCGCACGGGAAATAGCAAAGGGCCGGCTCCCGGAAGAGCCGACCCCATCTGACCTGCATGTTTGCCAGTTCGGGAGGGTCGCGCAACAAGACCCGTCACACGTTGAAGCGGAACTCCACCACGTCGCCGTCCTGCATCATATAGTCCTTGCCCTCCATGCGCGCCTTGCCCTTCGCGCGGGCCTCCGCGACCGAGCCCGTCTCCACCAGTTCGGCGAAGGAGATGACCTCCGCCTTGATGAAGCCCTTCTGGAAGTCTGTGTGGATCACACCGGCCGCCTCGGGAGCCGTCGCGCCCTTCTTGATGGTCCAGGCTCGGGTTTCCTTCGGGCCCGCCGTCAGGTACGTCTGCAGGCCGAGCGTGTCGAAGCCGACGCGGCCCAGCGTCGCCAGGCCCGGCTCCTCCTGGCCCATCGACTGGAGGAGCTCCAGCGCCTCGTCGTCGTCGAGCTCGATCAGCTCGGACTCGATCTTGGCGTTCAGGAAGATCGCCTCTGCCGGGGCGACCAGGGCGCGCTGCTCGTTCTTGAAGTCCTCGTCGACCAGTTCGTCCTCATCCACGTTGAAGACGTAGAGGAAGGGCTTGGTGGTGAGCAGGTGCAGCTCGTGCAGCAGACGGCCCTTCTCCGTGCCGGCGGTGATCCCCGCCGCGAAGAGCGTCGTGCCCTCCTCGAGGATCTTCTGCGCCTCCTCGACCGCCGCCAGGACCGCGACCTTGTCCTTCTGGAGGCGGGACTCCTTCGTCAGGCGCGGGACCGCCTTCTCGATCGACTGCAGGTCGGCGAGGATCAGCTCGGTGTTGATCGTCTCGATGTCGTCCTTCGGCGAGACCTTGCCGTCGACATGGACGACGTTCTCGTCCTTGAAGGCGCGGATGACCTGGCAGATCGCGTCGGACTCACGGATGTTCGCCAGGAACTTGTTGCCCAGGCCCTCGCCCTCGCTCGCGCCGCGCACAATGCCCGCGATGTCGACGAAGTCGACCGTCGCCGGGAGGATCCGCTGCGAGCCGAAGATCTCGGCGAGCTTGGCGAGGCGGGCGTCGGGGACGCCGACGACGCCGACGTTCGGCTCGATGGTGGCGAACGGGTAGTTGGCCGCCAGCACGTCGTTCTTGGTCAGGGCGTTGAAAAGGGTCGACTTGCCGACATTCGGCAGGCCGACGATTCCGATCGTGAGCGACACGTTGGCGACTTCCTGGAGTGAGGTCTGGCTGATGGCCGTACGGCCCGGAGGTGGGCCGATCCCCCAGTTTACGGGCGGGTCAAGCCGGGCATCGACGGGAGCCGGGAGTCGAACTCAGGGCCAAGGTCAGCCAAAGGGCGTGTCCCACGCCTGATTCCTCCCCGGTCCCGACCTACTTTGTTCGGGTGGAGCAGCCCAGGACAAGTCAATCTCAGCGCCGACAGCGGCCGCAGCCCCCTCTCCCTCCCCAAGTCCCCCTCTCCCCTCAGAGCGCGCTCGCCGACGGCACTCTGGCGGAAGGCCCCCCCGTGTACCGGGTCGCGGCCCGGCCCGCGCGCACCGTGCCGCCGGTGGTGCTCGCTCTGCGCAGACTGCCCAAGCCCCGGCTGACCGGTCTCGGCGGCGGGCTGTTCGGAGCCGCCACGATGTTCACGCTCGGCTGCCTGGACTGGCTGCTGTTCGGCGGCTCCGTGGTGGTGTACGGGCTGCTGTTCCTGCCCGTCAGCGCGCTGACTGCGCTGTGGGTGCGGGATGCGGACCTGGTCACCGCGCCCGTCAGCGTGCCGATCGCGTTCGCGGTCGGGATCGTGCCGATCTCCGGCGGCACGGGTGGCTTCGGCGGCCAGACGATGGCGGTGGTCACCGCACTCGCGGTGCACGCCGGCTGGCTGTACGGCGGCACGCTGATCGCGGGGCTCATCACGTGCGTACGCAAGATCCGCATAATGACCCGCCGCCAACGCCGCCCCCGCGTGGCCACTCCGCAGCGCCGCGGCTAGACCACGGCCGACGTCCGCGCCCGCACAGACCCGCGCCGCACAGACCCGCGCCGGCGACCGGCCGGGGCGGGCCGGCGTACGTGCCGCACGTCCGGCGCCGCACGCTCGCCCCTGCCTCCGCGCCGGCTAGCTCCCCGCCGCCGCCATCGCCGCGCCCACGATCCCCGCGTTG
Source organism: Streptomyces sp. NPDC002870 (assembly GCF_042888505.1). NCBI lineage: Bacteria > Bacillati > Actinomycetota > Actinomycetes > Kitasatosporales > Streptomycetaceae > Streptomyces > Streptomyces sp. NPDC002870. The sequence continues at coordinate 64,898 of NZ_JBIAPW010000029.1, read as the reverse complement.
TTCCGGAGCTCCGCCGGGATGATCTCCGCCCTGATCCCCTCGATCAGCGGCACGAACTTGTCCGCCTTGCGGCTCACCCCACCACCGACGATGAACAGCTCCGGCGAGAACAGCATCTCCACGTGCGCCAGATACTTCTGCACCCGGTGCGCCCATTGCTCCCAGCTCATGTCATGGTCGTCTTTGACCTTCGTCGACGCGCGCTTCTCCGCCTCGTGGCCGTGCAGTTCGAGGTGGCCGAGCTCGGTGTTCGGCACCAGGCGGCCGTCGATGAAGACCGCGCTGCCGATGCCCGTGCCGAACGTCAGCAGTATCACCGTGCCCTTGCGGCCGCGGCCCGCGCCGAACGTCATCTCCGCGACGCCCGCCGCGTCCGCGTCGTTCAGGACCGTCACCGGCAGGCCCCCGAGGCGGTCGCCCAGCAGTTTCGACGCGTCCATGTCGACCCAGCCCTCGTCGACATTCGCCGCCGTACGCGTGACGCCGCCCGTGACGACGCCGGGAAAGGTGATGCCGACCGGGCCCGACCAGCCGAAATTGCCGACCACCTCGGCCACGCCGTCCGCCACCGCGTGGGGCGTCGCCGGGTGCGGGGTCAGAACTTTGTGGCGCTCGTGCGCCAGGTCTCCGCGCTCAAGGTCCACAGGTGCGCCCTTGATGCCGGATCCGCCGATGTCCACTCCGAACACGTTCATGGACACAACGTTACGGGCAGCCCCTGACAGTTACTTCCCGGACAGCTCCGCCGCCTCCGCGCGCAGATCGCGCCGGAGCTCCTTCGGCAGCGAGAAGGTGATCGACTCCTCCGCCGCCTTCACGATCTCGACGTCCTCGAAGCCGCGCTGCGAAAGCCACTCCAGTACGCCCTCGACCAGCACCTCGGGCACGGACGCGCCCGACGTGACGCCGACGGTAGAGACGCCTTCCAGCCACGCCTCTTCGATCTCCTGCGCGTAGTCCACCAGGTGGGCGTCGCCCGCTCCCGCGCCCAGCGCCACCTCGACCAGCCGCACCGAGTTCGAGGAGTTCTTGGAGCCGACCACGATGACCAGATCCGCCTCCGCGCCCATCTGCTTCACCGCGATCTGGCGGTTCTGCGTGGCGTAGCAGATGTCGTCGCTCGGCGGCGAGATCAGCTGCGGGAACTTCTCCTTCAGCTTGTCCACCGTCTCCATCGTCTCGTCGACCGACAGCGTGGTCTGCGAGAGCCAGACGACCTTCGACTCGTCCCGCACGGACACATTGGCGACGTCTTCGGGGCCGTCCACAAGCGTGATGTGGTCGGGGGCCTCGCCGGACGTGCCGATGACTTCCTCGTGGCCGTCGTGGCCGATCAACAGGATGTCGTAGTCCTCGTCCGCGAAACGCACGGCTTCCTTGTGGACCTTGGTGACCAGCGGGCACGTCGCGTCGATCGTCGCGAGCTTGCGCTGCGCCGCCTCCTCATGGACGATCGGCGCCACGCCGTGCGCGGAGAACATGACGATGGACCCCTCGGGGACCTCGGCCGTCTCGTCGACGAAGATCGCGCCCTTCTTCTCCAGGGTCTGTACGACGTACTTGTTGTGGACGATCTCGTGGCGGACGTAGATCGGCGACCCGTACTGCTCCAGGGCCTTCTCCACGGCGATCACGGCACGGTCCACGCCCGCGCAGTAGCCACGGGGAGCGGCGAGCAGGACGCGTCGGGCGGGAGTCGTAGCAGTCATGCCCCCCATCGTAAGGCCGCCCGGACGGGGCGAGAGATCCCCCCTTCAAGGGAGGCTTCAGGGGAAGACCGATGGCGAACTGGCCGCTGTTTCCGCCGCGGAAGCGGTAGGCGCGGGGGCAGGCCCCCGCGGGCGCGGTCACGTATCACCGTCGGCATGGGCCACGTTGTCGCACCCGGCCGATACGCTCGCCCGTATGGCTCTCAATACGTCCGCGGAAGCTCCGCTGCCGGTCGGCGAGGTGTCACGGCTCATCGGAGGGTGGATCGACCGGCTCGGCGCCGTCTGGGTGGAGGGGCAGATCACCCAGCTCTCGCGGCGGCCGGGCGCCGGGGTCGTCTTCATGACCCTGCGCGATCCCTCGTACGACATCTCCGTGAGCGTCACCTGCTTCAGGCAGGTCTTCGACGCGGTCGCGGACGTCGTGGGGGAGGGCGCACGCGTAGTCGTGCACGCCAAACCGGAGTGGTACGCGCCGCGGGGGCAGCTGTCGCTGCGGGCCGTGGAGATAAAGCCGGTGGGGATCGGCGAACTGCTGGCTCGTCTGGAGCAGTTGAAGCGGACCCTGGGCGCGGAGGGGCTGTTCGCCGCCGAGCGCAAGAAGTCGCTGCCCTTCCTGCCGCACCGGGTGGGGCTGGTGTGCGGGCGGGCATCGGCGGCCGAGCGCGACGTCCTGGAGAACGCACGGCGCCGTTGGCCGGCCGTCCGCTTCGAGGTGCGCAATGTCGCCGTGCAGGGGGTGCACGCGGTGACCCAGGTCGTCCAGGCGGTCAAGGAGCTGGACGAGCTCACGGACGTGGACGTGATCATCGTGGCGCGGGGCGGCGGCAGCGTGGAGGATCTGCTGCCGTTCTCGGACGAGCAGCTGGTCCGCGCGGTGTCCGAGTGCCGTACGCCCGTGGTGTCGGCGATCGGACACGAGCCGGACTCGCCGCTGCTCGACCTGGTGGCCGATGTGCGGGCCTCGACGCCGACGGACGCGGCGAAGAAGGTGGTGCCGGACGTCGGCGAGGAGCTGGACCGGGTGCGGCAGCTGCGCAACCGTGCGCTGCGCTCCGTCCAAGGGCTGCTCGACCGCGAGGAGCGGGGTCTTGCCCATGCGCTGGCCCGCCCGTCGATGGAGCATCCGCACCGGATGGTGGACGAGCGCGAGGCGGAGGTGGACGCGCTGGTGGCCCGCAGCCGGCGGGTGCTCGGCCACCTCCTCGACCGCGCGGACTCGGAGCTGGCGCACACCCGGGCCCGGGTGGTCTCGCTGTCGCCGGCGGCGACCCTGGAGCGGGGGTACGCGGTGCTGCAGCGGGCCGACGGGGCGGTCGTCCGCTCGCCGGAGGAGGTCGCGGTGGGCGACGAGCTGCGCGCGCGGGTCTCGGAGGGCGAGCTGAACGTCGTTGTCGGACCTCACACATAGGGTGGATCGCATGGCTGCCAACACGGACGAGGCCGCGCTCGGCTACGAGCAGGCGCGGGACGAGCTGATCGAGGTCGTACGCCGCCTGGAGGCGGGCGGCACGACGCTCGAGGAGTCGCTGGCCCTGTGGGAGCGCGGCGAGGAGCTGGCGAAGGTCTGCCGTCGCTGGCTGGAGGGCGCCCGGGCCCGGCTCGACGCGGCGCTGTCCGAGGGCGAGCGCGAGGCCGGTGCCGGTGCCGGCGCCGCCCGAGCCGCCGAGGACTGAGCAGGTCAGGGGCCCTTTTCCTGTGAGTCGGATCACTCTCGGCATGTAGTTGAAATTTAACCTACCGGGGTGCGGTTACACCCGCCGTAATGACCCGCTCGTATGCCCCGGAAGGTGCGTCAGCAATGACTCTCGCCCTCGACTCCGCCGCCCAGGACCTCCTTTTCCGCGAGGCCCGCACCGCCAACACGTTCGCCGACGAACCGGTGACCGATGAGCAGGTCCAGGCGATCTACGACCTCGTCAAGTTCGGACCCACCGCCTTCAACCAGAGCCCGCTGCGTGTCGTCCTCGTCCGCTCCGACGAGGCCCGCGAGCGCCTGGTCGGCCTCATGGCCGAGGGCAACCAGGCGAAGACCGCCTCCGCGCCGCTGACCGCGATCCTCGCCGCGGACAACGAGTTCCACGAGGAGCTTCCGACCCTGTTCCCGCACTTCCCGCAGGCCAAGGACGTGTTCTTCGCCGAGCGCCAGGCCCGTGAGCAGGCCGCCGGTCTCAATGCCGCGCTGCAGGCCGCGTACTTCATCGTCGGCATCCGCGCCGCCGGTCTGGCCGCGGGTCCGATGACCGGCTTCGACTTCGCGGGCGTCCAGAAGGAGTTCCTGGACGACGACCACACCCCGCTGATGGTCGTCAACATCGGCAAGCCGGGTGAGGACACCCCGTTCCCGCGCTCCCCGCGACTGGCGTACGAAGAGGTCATCACCGCCGTCTGAGCCGTCACGCAGCCGTCTCGCAGCCGTCAGACGGCCGTCGGGCAGCAATCACGCAGCCATCGTGCGAAGGCCGCCGCACCCGGTCCGGGTGCGGCGGCCTTCGCACGACGTCATGACGTACGCAGCGCGGCCGCCATCTCCGCGAGCCGCTGCGGCGATGCCGTGCCTGTGACGACCGTCGTCGCACCCTTGTCGTGACGCACCAGGGCGTCGTACTTCGGCCCCTCCCAGCGCTCCCAGGCCGCGCCCGCGATCTGCTGCGTGCGGTTCGTCTTCGTGGCCTGCTGGCTGACCCGCGGGATGTACTTGCCGGCCGGCGCCGTGGACTGCTCGACCGCGACGTACTCACCGTCCGGGTCCAGGAAGCCGAGGTGCCAGGCGCTGCCGTCGGTCCCCTTGTACGAGACGGACGTCGGCTTCCACCCCTTCGCAAGGCCCTGTGGCGCAGCCACCGGGTACGGCGCCGCGCGCCGTGCCGTCAGCAACTCCACCCGGTAGTCGACCGCCTTGATCGGGTCGGCCTTGTCATTGTGCGGAATGAAGATGTAGATCACTGCGACGACGGCCCCAATGACCGCCATCGACAGCATCATGTCGCGCACCGTCTGTCTGCCTCGCATACCTGCCACGCCCCCATATTCGCATCAAGGTGGCGTGCTCAAACGTGGCCCCCTCTGCTCAATCTGTCGACGGGCGGATAGAGTCGCATCACCCTCTTTTCCGGCCGTCGTCGTACAGAAAGGTGCGCTCCGATGACCGAGCACAATCTGCCGTCCCAGCTTGAGGTCTCCCCCGAGGCCCCCGACCGCAACCTGGCCCTGGAGCTCGTCCGGGTCACCGAGGCCGCCGCCATGGCCGCGGGCCGGTGGGTCGGCCGCGGCGACAAGATCGGCGCGGACGGCGCAGCTGTCAAGGCCATGCGGACCCTCGTCTCCACCGTCTCGATGAACGGCATCGTCGTCATCGGCGAGGGCGAGAAGGACGAAGCCCCGATGCTGTTCAACGGCGAGCGGATCGGCGACGGCACCGGCCCCGAGGTCGACATCGCCGTGGATCCGATCGACGGCACCACGCTCAACGCCAAGGGCATGCCGAACGCCATCGCCGTCCTCGCGGCAGCCGACCGCGGCACCATGTTCGACCCGTCCGCGGTCTTCTACATGGACAAGCTGGTCACGGGTCCCGAGGCCGCCGACTTCGTCGACATCAACGCCCCCGTCTCGGTGAACATCCGCCGGGTCGCCAAGGCCAAGAACTCCTCGCCCGAGGACGTCACCGTCGTCATCCTGGACCGCCCCCGCCACGAGGGCATCGTCAAGGAGATCCGCGAGACCGGCGCGCGCATCAAGTTCATCTCGGACGGCGATGTCGCGGGCTCGGTCATGGCCGTGCGCGAAGGCACCGGCGTCGACATGCTGATGGGCATCGGCGGCACTCCGGAAGGCATCATCTCCGCCTGCGCCATAAAGTGTCTCGGCGGCACCATCCAGGGCAAGCTCTGGCCCAAGGACGAGGCCGAGCGGCAGCGCGCGATCGACGCCGGGCACGACCTGGACCGGGTGCTCCACACGAACGACCTGGTCAGCGGCGACAACGTGTTCTTCGTCGCCACCGGCATCACGGACGGCGAGCTGCTGCGCGGCGTCCACTACCGCGCCGAGACCGCCACCACCTCGTCGCTGGTGATGCGCTCCAAGTCCGGCACGATCCGCCAGATCGACTCGGTACACCGACTGTCGAAGCTGCGCGCGTACAGCGCCATCGACTTCGACCGCGCGAAGTAGGAGCGGGAAGCAGGAACCGGAAGCAGGAACCGTAGGCACGGAGGAGTCGGCCGTAGGTACGGGAAGGGGCGCCCCCAGGTGCGGTGGGGCGCCCTTTCCCGTGTCTACGCGTCCGACGCCTCGCGGACCGTCAGGCCGCCGACGCCGACTTCTTGAGCTCGACCTCGCGCCGCCTGCGCCGGGCGAGCACCACGCGGCGCTCGGCCGCGGTGAGCCCGCCCCACACGCCGTACGGCTCGGGCTGGAGCAAGGCATGCTCCCGGCACTCGACCATCACCGGACAGCGGGCGCAGACCCGCTTGGCAGCCTCCTCGCGCGCCAGCCTCGCGGCCGTTGGCTCCTTGGACGGGGCGAAGAACAGTCCGGCTTCGTCCCGGCGGCACACCGCCTCCGCGTGCCAGGGTCCGGCCTGATCTTCCCGAGCGGGAATTCGCTGGGGCGGAAGGGCGGCGACCTGCAAGGACTGTTGCGGCAGTTGCAGCACGGTCTACTCCTGACGACGGCTTCGCGAGCGAGAGACGATGCAGCACTCCCTACCCGCTGTGCGCACTCCTATTCACTGAGTGGCACTCAGTTCCGACGTACGGAATTGCGCACCGGCGCTCGCGGCCGGAAAACGCTCCGGAGCGCGGCCGTCAGCCGAAGTGTCTGCGCAGGCGGTCATGGAGATCGGAGATGCGCCGGCCGCGCTTGGGCTTGGCCTCGACATTGCCGAAAACCGAGTAGCCGTTCACGACGACGACCGGGGCCTCGGGGTCTTCGGCCTCCATGGTGAGGACCTCGAAGTTGCCGAAGAAGCCGGTGCCGCTGCCGCGCAGCGAGATGTTCTCCGGGACCCGGACCTCGACATTGCCGAAGATGGAGGTCGCGTTGATCACGGTCAGCCGCTGCCCGAAGAGCGCCTCTGTGAGGTCGATCTCGATGTTGCCGAACAGCGAGAACGCGTTGGTGCGGCGGCCGACGCGCCAGCGGCCCTTGCGGGTCGAGCTGGAGAAGACGGCGATCAGGTTGTCGGCGGGGCCGGCGGCTCCGGCGGACTCTTCTGGCCCGTACGCGTACGAGGTGGCGTCCGGTCGCCTCCGGGTCGCCGGCAGGTCCTGGACGATCGGTTCGAGCTCGCCGACGGTCTTGGCGCGGTAGACGGCCTCGATCCGCTCGGAGTGCTCCTCGGCGTCCAGCCGGCCCTCAGCCAGGGCGTCCCTGAGGATGTCCGCGATCCGGTCGCGGTCGGCATCGGAGGCACGGATGGCAGCGCCGGGTTCCGCGTGGGCGACCGGCTTCTGGGGGTGCTTGTCGAGGTCCACGGAGCCAGGGTAGCGAAACGCGATAGATCGCGACTAGTGGCCCACGCCGCTTGTCCCCAAACTCCTGCCGACTTCGTCCGGGAGGGACCCTCAAGGGCTTGGTCTCAGTGAGCCCTACCTCACAAGCCCGGCTCCCGCGCGGCGTTCTACGCTGGGGTGCGCGTTGCCAATGGAGGCCGCGCCGCCGTCTGTCCAGTGAGGAATGGCCGTAATGCCCCCTGTCTCCCGCCCAACCAGCCCTGCGTATGCGTACTCCGAGCTGCTCCCGCTGGGAGAGGACACAACGCCCTATCGGCTGGTGACCACCGAGGGAGTCGCCACCTTCGAGGCCGACGGGCGTACGTTCCTCAAGGTCGAGCCGGAGGCGCTGCGCACGCTCGCCGCCGAGGCCATGCACGACATCTCGCACTACCTGCGGCCCGCCCACCTCGCGCAGTTGCGCCGTATCGTCGACGACCCCGAGGCATCCTCCAACGACAAGTTCGTCGCGCTCGACCTGCTCAAGAACGCGAACATCGCCGCCGCCGGCGTCCTGCCCATGTGCCAGGACACCGGCACCGCGATCGTGATGGGCAAGCGCGGCCAGAACGTGCTGACGGCAGGCGGCGACGAGGAAGCCCTCTCGCACGGCATCTTCGACGCGTACACGAAGCTCAACCTGCGCTACTCGCAGATGGCTCCGCTCACCATGTGGGAGGAGAAGAACACCGGCTCCAACCTCCCCGCCCAGATCGAGCTGTACGCCACCGACGGCGGCGCGTACAAGTTCCTGTTCATGGCCAAGGGCGGTGGCTCGGCCAACAAGTCCTTCCTCTACCAGGAGACCAAGGCGGTCCTGAACGAGGCCTCCATGATGAAGTTCCTGGAGGAGAAGATCCGCTCGCTCGGCACGGCGGCGTGCCCGCCCTACCACCTCGCGATCGTCGTCGGCGGCACCTCCGCCGAGTTCGCGCTGAAGACCGCGAAGTACGCCTCCGCGCACTACCTCGACGAGCTGCCCGCCGAGGGCTCCCCGACCGGCCACGGCTTCCGCGACAAGGAGCTGGAGGAGAAGGTCTTCGAGCTCACCCAGAAGATCGGCATCGGCGCGCAGTTCGGCGGCAAGTACTTCTGCCACGACGTCCGCGTGGTCCGGCTGCCGCGGCACGGCGCCTCGCTGCCCGTCGCGATCGCCGTCTCCTGCTCGGCCGACCGCCAGGCGACCGCGAAGATCACCGCGGAGGGCGTGTTCCTGGAGCAGCTGGAGACCGACCCGGCGCGCTTCCTGCCGGACACGACGGACGAGCATCTGGACGAGGCGGGCGACGTCGTACGCGTCGACCTCAACCGGCCGATGGACGACGTGCTCGCCGAGCTGACCAAGTACCCCGTCAAGACGCGGCTCTCGCTCACCGGCCCGCTCGTCGTCGCCCGCGACATCGCGCACGCCAAGATCAAGGAGCGGCTCGACGCGGGCGAGGAGATGCCGCAGTACCTGAAGGACCACCCGGTCTACTACGCGGGCCCGGCGAAGACGCCGGAGGGTTACGCGTCGGGCTCGTTCGGCCCGACCACGGCCGGCCGGATGGACTCGTACGTCGAGCAGTTCCAGGCGGCGGGCGGCTCCAAGGTCATGCTCGCCAAGGGCAACCGGAGCAAGCAGGTCACCGACGCGTGCGGCTCGCACGGCGGCTTCTACCTGGGCTCGATCGGCGGCCCGGCGGCGCGGCTTGCGCAGGACTGCATCAAGAAGGTCGAGGTCGTCGAGTACGAGGAGCTCGGGATGGAGGCGGTGTGGAGGATTGAGGTCGAGGACTTCCCCGCGTTCATCGTCGTGGACGACAAGGGCAACGACTTCTTCACGGAGCCCGCGCCGGCGCCGACGTTCACGGCGATCCCGGTGCGGGGTCCTGGGCCGGCGTAACCGAACTGGGGCTCCGCCCCAGACCCTCCCCCTACGCCTGCGGGCGTGGGGGGACCCCCACGCCTCAATCGCCGGCGGGGCTCCATTGGAGCCCGTTGGGGGTCCCCCCGGACGAAGTCTGGGGGAGATTGAGGACACCGCCCGAAGGGCGGTACAGGGTCCGGGGGCGGAGCCCCCCGGTTCGGTCAGGCGAAGCGCTGGTTCGCCGCGCCCGTGCACCCCTGCAGCCGCACCGCGTCCCTCGCCGACGCGAGCGTCACGCACAGCCCCTGCGCCGCCGCCGGGCGGATCGTGCCGCCGGTGCGCACGAACTGCTGGTTCGCGCCGCCGTGGCAGTTCCACACGGTCAGCGCCGCGCCCGCCGTATAGCGGCCGCCCGGCACGTCGACGCACCGGTCCTGCGTCAGCTCCGTGTGCAGCGACTTGCGCGCCGCGTCGTACCACCACCCCTGGTTGCGTCCGCCGTGGCAGTCCCCGCCGACGACCGCCGTGCCGTTGCGGCTGACCGCGCCAGAGACGTCCGCGCAGGACCCCGTCCCCTCGTTCCTCAGGGGCTTGTACGCGTCGTCCCACGCCCCCGCGAAAAGCTCGGGTTTCCCGCTCGACGCCACATCCGCGCAACTCGCCTCGCGGAGGCCTGAGTTGTAGAGCTGAGTGAGGCACGAGGCGAACGCCGCGTGTCCGCGCACATTGGGGTGGAAGGACTGGCGGACCGAATTGGAGTCCGGCGGGAAGGGGTTGGAGAGGTCCACGTACAGCCCGCGCGCCCAGGTGTTCTCCATGCAGACCTCATGGCCGTGGAAGAGGCGCGAGTTGTCGAGGTAGACGGCTCCGGTGGACTGCGCGGCCTTGCGCATACCGCGCTGGAAGGCGGGGACGGCGGTGTTGCGGCCCCAGACGGTGTCGGAGTCGTAGCCCATGCCGCCGCAGATCAGCTTGCCTGGGAAGCCGGGGTTGTCGCGGAAGTCCGGGCCGATGGGGCTCGGGTAGCCCATCACGACCAGTTTGTAGTCACCGTCGGTGTATCCGGCGTCGCGCATCACGGTGCGCAGGTCCCGTACGGTCTGCTCGACCTTGGGGACGAGGCCGTCGATGCGGGCCTGCCAGCCCGGCGCGTACTTGGGCTCGCACGGTCCCTGGAACAGCAGATAGCGCGTGACGCAGTCGGTCATCACCGGGCCGAACCGCAGATCGTCATTGGCGCCGGCCACCAACAGCACCATTTTGATGCGGGTGTTGCGCGCCTTGATGGCCAGATTGTCGCTCTGGACGAGCTCGTCGGCGTACTGCTTCGAGCCACCGATCCGGATGTTTCCGGAGTCCGCGCCGGAGCAGGAGACGTTGTACGTGACGTCCACCGCGATGCCCGTGCGGTGGATGGCGGCGTCGGGCGAGCGGTGGCACCAGTTGTCGGGGCCGTCGGTGCCGGGCTCGTACGTGCCGACGCCCTCGCCCGAGATCTCGCTGTCGCCGAGCGAGATCAGGCCGGACTTGCGGTCCGCGAGCGGGCGCTCGGCGGGGCTGCCGTAGAGCTTGACGGCCTCGGCGGCACGGATGGACTCCAGTTCGGGAGGGAGGGGTAAGGATGCGACGGTGCGGGTCTCGCCGGCCTCGGCGGTCGTGGCCGTGGCCGCCACCCCGCCAAGTCCTGCCGCCAGTGCGGCGGCGGCCGCGACCGTACTGCGAAGTCTGCGTCTGGTGCGCCTCATTGCGCCTCCCCGGTTTGTGGTTGTCACCGGTATTTACTGGCGGGTAGCGCACTTGGGAATAGACAGAACAAGACAAGTGCTCACCTTTTCTGGGAGGTACGAGGACGATGACCGACGCGAGCGAGTACCGGATCGAGCACGACTCCATGGGCGAGGTGCGGGTGCCCGCACACGCCAAGTGGCGGGCCCAGACGCAGCGGGCCGTGGAGAACTTCCCCGTCTCCGGGCAGCGTCTGGAGCGGTCCCACATCGAGGCCCTGGCCCGGATCAAGGCGGCCGCCGCCCAGGTCAACGCCGAACTGGGCGTGCTCGACAAGGACATCGCGGGCGCGATCGCCGACGCCGCCGCGGAGGTCGCGGAGGGCCGCTGGGACGAGCACTTCCCGGTGGACGTTTTCCAGACGGGCTCCGGCACCTCGTCGAACATGAACACCAACGAGGTCATCGCGACGCTGGCGACCGAGCGCCTCGGCCGCGAGGTGCACCCCAACGACCATGTGAACGCCTCTCAGTCGTCCAACGACGTCTTCCCCTCCTCCATCCACATCGCGGCGACGGCGGCCGTGACGGGCGAACTGATCCCGGCTCTGGAGCATCTGGCGGCCTCGCTGGAGCGCAAATCGGCCGAGTTCGCGGACGTCGTCAAGTCAGGTCGTACGCATCTGATGGACGCGACTCCCGTCACGCTGGGCCAGGAGTTCGGCGGCTACGCCGCGCAGATCCGGTACGGCGTGGAGCGGCTGACGGCCTCGCTGCCCCGGCTCGCCGAACTCCCCCTGGGGGGTACGGCGGTGGGCACCGGCATCAACACCCCGCCCGGCTTCTCGGCCGCGGTCATCGCCGAGGTCGCACGCACGACCGGGCTGCCGCTGACCGAGGCCCGCGACCACTTCGAGGCGCAGGGCGCGCGGGACGGTCTGGTGGAGACGAGCGGTCAGCTCCGCACCATCGCCGTCTCGCTCACCAAGATCTCCAACGACCTGCGCTGGATGGCGTCGGGCCCGCGCACCGGCCTCGCGGAGATCAACCTCCCCGACCTCCAGCCCGGCTCCTCGATCATGCCCGGCAAGGTCAACCCGGTGATCCCGGAGGCCGTGCTGATGGTCGCGGCCCAGGTGACCGGCAACGACGCGACGGTCGCGACCGCGGGCGCCGCCGGGAACTTCGAGCTGAACGTCATGCTTCCGGTCATCGCGAAGAACCTACTGGAGTCGGTCAGGCTCCTGGCCAACGTCTCGCGTCTGCTGGCGGACCGTACCGTCGACGGCATCACGGCGAACGCCGAGCGCGCCCGGGAGTACGCCGAGTCCTCGCCGTCCGTGGTCACGCCGCTGAACAAGTACATCGGCTATGAGGAGGCGGCCAAGGTCGCCAAGAAGTCCATGGCCGAACGGAAGACGATCCGCGAGGTCGTCCTCGATTCCGGCTATGTGGAGCGTGGCGCGCTGACACTGGAGCAGCTCGACGAGGCGCTCGACGTGCTGCGTATGACCCGTCCGTGACACGACGCCCGTGATCTGCGTCGCAGCAGGGCCCAGGCCGTACTCCTAAGATCTGCTCATGACAGGCACAGAACGCATCGCACGCTGGACGCGCGGGGACCACATCCTCTGGCGCTATCGCGGCCATGCCCCGGACCTGTCGGGCGGCGCCGTCCACATCTGCCGCCCCGTGACCGTCGTACAGGACACAGAAGAGCTGCTCGCGGTGTGGATGGCGCCGGGCACCGAGTGCGTGAGGCCGGTGCTCGCGGACGGCACGCCGGTCCACCAGGAGCCGCTGGCGACCCGCTACACGGCCCCGCGCACCACCGCCCTCTCCCGCTGGTTCGGCACGGGCGTCCTCAAGCTGGCACGGCCGGGCGAGCCTTGGTCGGTCTGGCTGTTCTGGGAGCGCGGCTGGCGGTTCAAGAACTGGTACGTGAACCTCGAAGAGCCGCACACCCGCTGGGCGCGCGGCGTGGACTCCGAGGACCACTTCCTGGACATCGCGGTCCGGCCCGACCGCAGCTGGAACTGGCTGGACGAGGACGAGTTCGACCAGGCCCAGCGGGTCGGTCTGATGGACGCGGAGAAGGCCCGCCGGGTGCGTGAGGCGGGCGAGGCGGCAGTCGAGGCGATCCTGGCCTGGGGCGCCCCGTTCTGCGACGGCTGGGAGCGCTGGCGGCCGGATCCCGCGTGGCGGGTTCCCGAGCTGCCTGCCGACTGGGGACGGACGGACGCGGAGCTGGCCTCTTGAGCGCCCCGCGCGGGCGGTGAGCGAAGTGACTGATTCCGGCCCGGGAACCCGCTCCGGCGCATACGACCTCGTGAGACTCTTGATGCGCCCCCTGGGGGCAAACGTAGGATCGTCGTCCGGAAGGCTGCGCCGTTTCAGCAACCATTGAGCGCAGCGCACGACCTGACCGTAAGTCATCTCGAAGTCACCACTAGGGGGTGGAGCTGTGCCGGATGCCTGCCACCCTGTCGACGCCGCCCGCAGAGCGGGTATACCGCCTCACGAGGCGATTGCATCGCACAACCGGCCCGGACGGACGGAATCCCACGCGTGACGGAGCAGCCCACCTCCCACGAAGGCCGGCAGCCCCTGGCTGCCCGGCCGCAGGAACGCACCCGGCCGCGGGCGGAGGCGACCGGGCCCTCGGCCGTGCCCGCGCCGCACGGGCCCGCACAGGAGCTGGCGGGGACCGCACGGCGGGAAGGGGACCGGCTGCGGTTCGTGGGCGCCGCGACGCGGCGGATCGCGCGCGGGATAGATCTGGACGAGATCGTGCTGGGGCTGTGCCGGGCCACCGTGCCGACCTTCTCCGACGCGATCCTCGTCTATCTGCGTGACCCGCTGCCGGTGGGCGACGAGCGGCCGGTGTCGCCGTTCGTGCTGCGGCTGCGCCGCACCGACCGGCTGCGTTTAGCCGGTGAGGACGCCGAACTCGGCGCCAACGTCCCGATCCCGGTCATCGACCCGCACAACGACCTCACGCCGGCCGCCGAGCTGTGCGAGGTGCGTTCCGGCGGTGCGCTCTCCGAGGTGCTGCGCGGCGTGCGGCCCGTCTTCGGCGACTCCGCGGCGGCCCGGGCCGCGCTGCCCGAGCTGCTCGGTGACGGCCGGACCGTGCCGGGCGGCCATCGCGCGATACTGGCCCCGCTCCGCGGCAGGCGGCGGGTGATCGGCGCCGCGGTGTTCCTGCGCCGGCCCGACCGGCCCGCGTTCGAGCCCAACGACCTGCTGGTGGCGGCCCAACTGGCGACGCACACGGCGCTCGGCATCGACAAGGCCGTGCTGTACGGCCGCGAGGCGTACATCGCCGACGAGCTGCAGCGCACCATGCTGCCGGACTCGCTGCCCCAGCCGACCGGCGTACGGCTCGCCAGCCGGTACCTCCCGGCCGCCGAGACCGCACGTGTCGGCGGCGACTGGTACGACGCGATCCCGCTGCCGGGCAGCCGGGTGGCGCTCGTCGTCGGCGACGTCATGGGGCACTCCATGACGTCCGCCGCGATCATGGGCCAGCTGCGGACGACCGCGCAGACCCTCGCCGGTCTCGACCTGCCGCCGCAGGAAGTCCTGCACCATCTGGACGAGCAGGCGCAGCGGCTCGGCACCGACCGGATGGCGACCTGCTTGTACGCGGTGTACGACCCCGTCGCGCACCGGATCACCATCGCGAATGCGGGCCACCCGCCGCCCATCCTGCTCCACCTGGGCGGCCGGGCCGAGGTGCTGCGCGTGCCGCCCGGCGCGCCCATCGGGGTCGGCGGCGTGGACTTCGAGGCCGTCGAGCTGGACGCCCCGGCCGGCGCCACCTTGCTGCTGTACACCGACGGCCTGGTCGAGTCCCGGCTGCGGGACGTGTGGACCGGCATCGAGCAGCTGCGGGAGCGCCTGGCCGCCACCGCCCAGCTGACCGGTCCCGACCACTCGCCGCCGCTGGAGGCGCTCTGCGACGACGTGCTGGACATGCTCGGACCGGGCGACCGGGACGACGACATCGCGCTGCTCGCGGCCCGCTTCGACGGGATCGCGCCGAGTGACGTCGCGTACTGGTTCCTGGACCCGGAGGACGCGGCCCCCGGCCGGGCCCGCAGACTGGCCCGCCGGGCGCTCACCCGCTGGGGACTGGAGGAGCTGAGCGACTCGGTGGAGCTGCTGGTCAGCGAGGTCGTGACCAATGCCGTGCGGTATGCCGAGCGTCCGGTGACCCTGCGGCTGCTGCGCACGGACGTACTGCGCTGCGAGGTCGGCGACGACTCTCCGCAGCTGCCGAGACAGCGGCGGGCCCGGGACACGGACGAGGGCGGACGCGGTCTGTTCCTGGTGAACCGGCTGGCCAGGCGGTGGGGCGCGACCCGGCTCTCGACCGGCAAGGTGGTCTGGTTCGAGCTGCCCACCCGCACATAACCCAATCCGGACCCACGGCTTGCGCTACGGCTTGAGGACGCCCTGGTCACCGTCCGGCCCGCCCGGATCACCGTCGGTCGGATCGGTCGGCGGCGTGAACGTCGGCTCACCCGTCGGCGTCCTGGTCGGGGTAGCCGTCGGAACGTCCGTCGGCCTCCCGGTGGGCGACTTCGTCGGCGTCTGCGTCGGAGTCTTCGTCGGCTTCGGGGTCGGCGTGGGCGTTGGTGTCTGAGTCGGGGTGTCCGACGGCGACGGATCCGGGTCCGCGGTCGCGGTCTCGTCGACCTCGAGATCGAACTCGGCGTCCGAGCCGCCGCCCAGCGCGCCCGTCGTGTACTGCTTCCAGATCTTGGCCGGTACACCACCGCCGTTGGCGCGGCCCTCATTGACGGTGTCGGTCAGCGTGACCTGGCCGCCCTTGGGGTCCTCGCCGAACAGGGCGACGGCGGTGACGAGTTCGGGGGTGTAGCCCACGAACCAGGCCGAGCGGTTGTTCTCCGAGGTACCGGTCTTGCCCGCCGCCTCGTACTCGCCGGCCGCGTTCTGGCCCGAGCCGCTCCGCACGACGCCCGTCAAGGCCGCGGTGGTGGTGTCCGCCGCCTCGCGGCTGATGACCTGGTCGCCGATCGGGTCCGCCGGGCCGGCCTCGCGGACCTGGTGCTCGGCGGACTTCACGATCGTGGGCGTGACCTTCTTGCCGTGGTTGTCGAGAGTCGCGTACACCGCGGCCATGTCCCAGGTGGAGGCGCCCATCGTGCCGAGCGACATCGCGGGCCTCTCCGGCCAGCCCTGTCCGTCCTTCATACCGAGGTCGAGTGCGGTCTTCTTCGCCTCGTCCGGGCCGACGTCCACGATCATCTGCGCGTAGACGGAGTTGATCGAGCTGTTCGTGGCCTTCTGGACGGTGACAGGTCCGTAGTCCCGGTCGTCCTCGTTCTCCGGCGCGAAGGGGGTGTCGCTGCCCTCGACGGGCCGCTTGCTGGTGCCGTCGTAGGTGGTCTTGAGGCCGATCGGTTCGCCGTCCTGGGTCTTGGACCCGTTCTCCAGGGCGGAGGCGAGGACGACGGGCTTGAAGGTCGAGGCGGGCTGGTAGTCGCGGCGGGTGGCGTTGGACAGCCAGTGCTCGGTGGCGCCGATGCCGCCGTAGAGCGCGACGACATGGCCGGTCTTCGGGTTGACGGAGGTCGCCCCCGCCTGAACGGTCGCGTCGGCCTTGTCGCTCTTGCGCTCGAGCTTCTCCTCGAGCTGCTTGTCGACCGCCTTGACCAGCTGCTTCTGCCGCTTCTCGTCGATGTTGAGGGTGATCGTCCAGCCGCCGGCCTCGATCTCGTCCTCGCTGATGCCCTGGCGCTGCAGCTCGGCGTTGGCCGCGTGGACCAGGTAGCCGGTCTGGCCGCCCATGCCGGGGGCCGCCTTCGGGGCCTTGGGGACGGGGAACTTCAGGCCGCTGCGCTTGCCGGAGTCGAGCCAGTTCTCCTCGACCATGTTGTCGAGTACGTAGTTCCAGCGCTGCGTGACCAGCTTCTTGCCGGTGTCGGAGGCGACCGCCCAGTCGTACTGACTGGGAGCCTGGAGGAGGGCGGCGAGGTAAGCGCCCTGATCGACCGTCAGTTCGGACGCGTCGACGCGGTAGTACGCCTGGGCCGCGGCCTGGATTCCGTACGCACCGCGCCCGTAGTAACTGGTGTTGATGTACCCGGCGAGAATCTCGCTCTTTTCCTTCTTCTGGTCCACCTTGAGCGAGATCACCAGCTCTTTGAGCTTGCGGGTGACCGTCTGGTCCTGGTCGAGGTAGTAGTTCTTGACGTACTGCTGCGTGATCGTCGAACCGCCCTGCTTGCCCTTGCCGGTAAGGGTGTTCATCAGGCCGCGGGCGGTGCCCTTGAAGTCGACTCCGGAGTCCTTGAAGAAGGTCTTGTTCTCCGCGGCGACGAAGGCGTACTGGACGTCCTTCGGGATCTTCTCGAGCCCGACCTTCTCGCGGTTGACCGTGCCCGTGCGGGCGAGGATCTTGCCGTCGCTGTACTTGTAGACGTTGCTCTGCATCTCGGCCCGGGCGTTGGCCGTGGGAACCGGCACGATGAGATAGATCACGAAGAACGCGCCCATCGCCAGCAGGCAGAAGCCGAAGAAGGTGCCCAGCAGCTTCCTCCAGGTGAAGAACCGCCGTATGCCCGTGGGCTTGGCTTTCTTCGCCCGGCGCGCCCCACTCTGCCGGGCCCGTCGCGCTTCCGCTCGGCCCATCGCTACGTTGCTCCGCTCTCGCTGCTCGGTCTGTTCGGCCTGCTCGGTCTGAGATCAGCTCAGAAAGCTAACACCGCTCTTGCAGACAAAGGGCCACTCATCCGGCCTTTTCCGGACGTGACAATGAGCACCCCGTCTCAAGGAACCGACTCACGAGAGGCGCACAGGGTTGCGACGGAAGTTAAAGTGATATCAGAATGATCCCAGCACCGGCGAAGGTCGCCGGCTGCTGCCGGACTGCGAAAACGGGGAGCGAACATGCCTGCCACCAGTGCGACGACCAAGGACGACCTGCCGGACATGCCCGCCCCACAGGTCCGCGAATTTCCGGCACACAGCATCGGCGGGGGCCTCGCGCTGCTGCTGGGCCTGCTCGGCCTCGCCGCGGGAGTGGTGCTCGTCGTCGCCGGGGCCGCGACCGGCTCCACCGGCGCGCAGGTCGCGCTCATAGTGATCGGCATCCTGGCCGCGATCGCGGCGTTCTTCGCGATGTGCGGGCTGAACATGGTCGCGCCGGGCGAGGCGCGAGTGGTCCAGCTCTTCGGCCGCTACCGGGGCACGATCCGTACGGACGGCCTGCGTTGGGTCAACCCGCTCACCTCGCGGGTCAAGATCTCGACGCGGGTGCGGAACCACGAGACCGCGGTGCTCAAGGTGAACGACGCGTACGGGAACCCGATCGAACTGGCGGCGGTCGTGGTGTGGAAGGTGGAGGACACCGCACAGGCGATGTTCGAGGTGGACGACTTCCTGGAGTTCGTCTCCACGCAGACGGAGGCGGCCGTACGGCACATCGCCATCGAGTACCCGTACGACGCGCACGAGGACGGTCTGTCGCTGCGCGGCAACGCCGAGGAGATCACCGAGAAGCTGGCGGTGGAGCTGCACGCGCGGGTCGAGGCGGCGGGCGTCCACATCATCGAGTCCCGCTTCACGCATCTCGCGTACGCGCCGGAGATCGCCTCCGCGATGCTGCAGCGCCAGCAGGCGGGCGCGGTGGTCGCGGCACGGCGGCAGATCGTGGACGGCGCGGTGGGAATGGTCGAGGCGGCGCTGGTCCGGATCCAGGAGCAGGACATCGTCGAGCTGGACGCGGAGCGGAAGGCGGCGATGGTGTCGAACCTGATGGTGGTGCTGTGCGGTGACCGCGCGGCGCAGCCGGTCCTCAACACAGGCACGCTCTACCAGTGACGCGCCCCGAGCGGAAGCAGGTTCTGCTGCGGCTGGACCCGGCGGTGTACGAGTCGCTGGCGCGCTGGGCGTCGGACGAGCTGCGCAGTGCGAACGCGCAGATCGAATTCATCCTCCGCCGCGCCCTGTCGGACGCGGGGCGCCTGCCGGGCGGCGTCGCCCCGATCCCGCGACGGGGCCGCCCTCCGGGGCAGCCGACGCGGGACGGGGACGCGGAGTAGGGCGACGCCCCCCGTAACTGGGGGCTTCGCCCCCAGACCCCCAGTCCTCAATCGCCGGACAGGCTTGACTCTCAAGCCCCGGTTACGGGAAGGGCGGGGTGGGGCAGCCCCGCACAGCGGAGCCCGCACCAGATATACACGCGGGGTATACACCATGTGTATAGTGCGACCCATGTCCATCGGTCACACCCTCCTCGGGCTCCTCGAATCCGGCCCACGCCACGGCTACGACCTGAAGCGCGCCTTCGACGAAAAGTTCGGCCACGACCGGCCCCTCCACTACGGACAGGTCTACTCGACCATGTCCCGCCTCCTCAAGAACGGCCTCGTCGAGGTCGACGGCATCGAGGCCGGCGGCGGGCCGGAACGCAAGCGGTACGCCATCACCGACGCCGGTATCACCGACGTGTCGCAGTGGCTCGCACAGCCCGAGAAGCCCGAGCCGTATCTTCAGTCGACCCTCTACACCAAGGTCGTCCTCGCGCTGCTCACCGGCCGCGGTGCCGCCGATCTGCTCGATGCGCAACGGGCCGAGCATCTGCGGCTCATGCGCATCCTCACCGACCGCAAGCGCCGCGGCGATCTCGCCGATCAGCTCATCTGCGACCACGCCCTCTTCCATCTCGAAGCGGATCTGCGCTGGCTGGAACTGACCGCCGCCCGCCTCGACCAGCTCGCCAAGGCGGTGCGCGGATGACCCCCGCAGGCTCTCTCCTCGTCGCGGGCGATCTGCACAAGGCGTACGGCCCGACCCCGGCACTCGACGGCGCATCGTTCTCCATCCACCCCGGCGAGGTCGTCGCCGTCATGGGGCCGTCCGGCTCCGGCAAGTCGACCCTCCTCCACTGCCTTGCCGGGATCGTCCGGCCCGACTCGGGATCCATCCGGTACGGCGGGCGCGAGCTCACCGAGCTGTCGGACGCCGAGCGCAGCACCCTGCGCCGTACCGAGTTCGGGTTCGTGTTCCAGTTCGGTCAGCTCGTACCGGAGTTGACCTGTACGGAGAACGTGGCGCTGCCGCTCCGGCTCACCGGCGTCAAGCGCAAGGCCGCCGAGCGCACCGCGCTGGAGTGGATGGAGCGGCTCGAGGTCGCCGACACCGGCCGCCAGCGGCCCGGCGAGGTCTCCGGCGGGCAGGGCCAACGGGTCGCCGTCGCCCGGGCGCTGGTCACCTCGCCGCGGGTGATCTTCGCGGACGAGCCGACCGGCGCACTGGACTCCCTCAACGGCGAGCGAGTGATGGAGCTGCTCACCGAGGCGGCCCGGTCCGCGAACGCCGCCGTCGTGCTCGTCACCCACGAGGCCCGCGTCGCCGCCTACTCCGACCGCGAGGTCGTCGTACGCGACGGAAAGTCCCGCGACCTGGAGCACGCCGTATGACGCTCCTCGAACAGCGGGACACAGCAGAGCCGCCCGCGCCCGCCCCGCCCCGCGGGCTCGCCGTCTGGCTGCGCGACCTCGGGCTCGGCCTGCGCTTCGGAGTGTCCGGCGGGCGCGAGGGCTGGGTTCGCACCGCGCTGACCGCCGTCGGCGTCGGTCTCGGCGTCGCCCTGCTCCTCACCGCCTCCTCCGTGCCGCAACTCCTCGACAACCGCGGGCAGCGCGGCTCCGACCGCATCCCGATGGGTCAGATGTCCAAGGAGCCGGTCAAGCGCTCCGACCGGACCCTGGTCTACGCGAAGGTCGGCACCGAGTACCGCGGCGACTCCATCAGCGGCGAGATCGTGCGCCCGGACGGCGCGCACCCGTCACTGCCGCCCGGCGTGACCCGCCTGCCCGGGCCCGGCGAGATGCTCGTCTCCCCCGCCCTGCGCGGGCTCCTCGACTCCCCCGAGGGCAGGCTCCTCAAGGGCCGCCTCGACTACCGCACGGTCGGCACCATCGGGGACCTCGGCCTCGTCGACCCGGGCGAGCTCCGCTACTACGCGGGCAGTTCGACCCTGACCACCGACAACGGCGGTACCAGGACCGCCGGTTACGACGGCTCCGCGGCCTCCGAGCCGATGGACCCCGTCCTCGTCGTCCTGGTCATCCTGGTCTGCGTCGTCCTGCTGGTGCCGGTCGCCATCTTCATCGCCACCGCCGTCCGCTTCGGCGGCGACCGCCGCGACCGCCGGCTCGCCGCGCTGCGGCTGGTCGGCGCCGACGCCCGGATGACCCGGCGCATAGCGGCCGGCGAGGCGCTGTTCGGCTCGGTACTCGGCCTGCTCGTCGGCATCGGCGTCTTCGCCGGCGCGCGCCTGTTCGCCGGGTCGGTACGGCTCTGGGGCCTGAGCGCCTTCCCCTCCGACGTCACCCCCGTGCCCGCGCTCGGCCTGCTGATCCTGCTCGCCGTGCCCGCGTCAGCGGTCGTGGTCACGCTCCTCGCGCTGCGCTCCGTCGCGATCGAGCCCCTCGGTGTCGTACGCAACACCGCACCCCGCCCCCGCCGCCTGTGGTGGCGGCTGCTGATGCCGGCGGCGGGACTCGCCGTTCTCCTTGCGACCGGCACCGTCGACGACAAGACCCAGTCGGTCAACCCGTGGCCGATCGCGGGCGGCGCGGTCCTGGTCCTCGTCGGCCTCACCGCGCTGCTGCCCTGGCTGGTCGAGTCAGTCGTGGCCCGGCTGCGCGGCGGCCCGGTGCCGTGGCAGCTGGCCTCCCGCCGACTCCAGTTGAGCAGCGGCTCGGCGACCCGCGCGGTCGGCGGCATCAGCGTCGCCGTGGCCGGGGCGATCGCCCTGCAGATGCTCTTCGCCGGCGTCCACGACGACTTCAACAAGACGACGGCCCAGGACCCGGCGCGGGCCCAGCTCAATGTCTCGGCGGAGTTCCCGAGCGGCGAGCTGGCCAACCGGATGATCAAGGAATTCCGCGACACCAAGGGCGTACGGAGTGTCACCGGCACGGTCGAGAGCTATGTGCACAGTCCCGAGCCGGTGGCCGAGGGCGATATTCCGCCCACCACCACGCTGACGGTCGGCGACTGCGCCACCCTGCGCGAGCTGGCCGAGATCCCGTCCTGCAAGGACGGCGACACCTTCGTCGTCCACACGAAGAGCGATCAGCCGCAGAACGACTGGATCGACAAGACCGCCCGCAAGGGCAAGCCCGTGGACATCAACTCGGACTCGCCGTACGACGATTCGAAGCCTGTGCTGTGGACCCTGCCCAAGGACTCCCGCACGGTCGTGTCCCGGCCCGACCCGGTCGGCGACGAGCACTACGGCATCTTCGCGACCCCCGGGGCGATCGACGCCGCCAGGCTCCCGTCGGCCGACACCCACGCAATGGTCCAGATCGACGAGAGCGTGCCGGAGGCCCGCGAGCACGTACGCAACACAGCGGCCCGCATCGAACCCACCATGAACGTCCGGACGATCCAGAGGACCGAGCGGGACCAGCAGTACGCGAGCGTGCAGACGGGTCTGCTGATCGGCGCGACCGCGACGCTGACGCTCATCGCCGCCTCCATGCTGATCTCCCAGATCGAGCAGCTACGGGAGCGCAGGCGCCTGCTGTCGGTGCTGGTCGCCTTCGGCACCCGCCGGACAACCCTCGCCTGGTCGGTCCTGTGGCAGACCGCCCTACCGGTCCTCCTCGGCACCGCCGTCGCCGTCGCGGGCGGCCTCGGCCTCGGCGCCGTGATGCTCGAACTGATCGCCAAGCGGGTGACCGACTGGTGGCTCTTCCTGCCGCTGGCCGGCGCGGGCGCGGCGGTGATCCTGGTCGTGACGCTGCTCAGCCTGCCGCCGCTGTGGCGGATGATGCGCCCGGAGGGCCTGCGTACGGAGTAGTACGGAAGGTCTCAGCCGAGGACTCGTACGGGCAGTGCGCGCATCGCGTCCCGCAGTGCCTGTGCGAACTCCTCGAACTCGCCCTGGCGTGCCGCACCCGCGCGCATCGCCAGGGCGATCCGGCGAGCGGGGGCCGGATCGGCGAAGTACCCGGTCTGCAGCCGCCCGCCCCGGCCGGTCTCCACCTCGACCGCGGTGCGCGGCAGCAGCGTCACGCCGAGCCCGCCCGCCACCAGCTGCACCAGGGTCGACAGACCGGCGGCGGTGGTGGTCACCGGGGCGCCTTCGGTACGGCCCGCCTCCCGGCAGATGTCCAGTGCCTGGTCACGCAGGCAGTGGCCCTCGTCGAGCAGCAGCAGACGCAGCTCGCGCAGCGCCTCGCGCGGGATGTCCTGGCGGCCGCCCAGCCAGTGGTCGTCGGGCGTGACCAGGACGAAGTCCTCGTCGAAGAGCGGCAGCTCGGTGACGCCCGGCACTCCGAGCGGCACGGCGAGCAGCAGCAGATCGAGCCGCCCGCCTGCCAGCCCGTCCAGCAGCGACGACGTCTGCTCCTCGTGGACCTGGAGGTCGAGGTCGGGGTAAGCGTCGTGCACCAGCCGCAGCACCGTCGGCAGCAGATAGGGCGCGACAGTGGGAATCACGCCGAGCCGCAGGACCCCGGTGAAGGGGGCCCGTACCGCGTCGGCCTCCTCCAGCAGCTCTCCGACCGCGTCCAGCACCGCCTTGGCCCGCAGCGCGAGCCGCTCTCCGGCCGGGGAGAGCAGCACCTTGCGGGTCGTACGCTCCAGGAGCTGGACACCGAGTGCCTCCTCCAGCGCCGATACGGCACCGGAGAGCGCCGGCTGACTCATCCCGATTGCTGTTGCCGCGTCCCGGAAGTGCAGATGCTCGGCGACGGCGGTGAAGGCGCGCAACTGGGCGAGGCTGGGCTGTTTACCCCTGTTTGCCTGTGACACTGATAGGTACCTCCGATCACGATGACCGAGTCTAGCTATTTCCGTGATCAATGCACTCTGTGCCAGTATCAAGATCCGTCCAACCCCTGGAAGACCTCAAAAAGGACTTCCTAAATGCAAGGAGAGCGCGTGCTCACTGTCGGTGACCAGTTCCCCACGTTCGAACTGACTGCCTGCGTCTCGATGGAGAGTGGCAAGGAGTTCGCGGAGATCACCCACAAGTCCTACGAGGGCAAGTGGAAGGTCGTCTTCGCGTGGCCCAAGGACTTCACCTTCGTCTGCCCCACCGAGATAGCGGCCTTCGGCAAGCTGAACGACGAGTTCGCCGACCGTGACGCCCAGATCCTCGGCTTCTCGGGCGACTCCGAGTTCGTCCACCACGCTTGGCGCAAGGCCCACGCCGACCTGCGCGACCTGCCCTTCCCGATGATGGCCGACTCCAAGCACGAGCTGATGCGCGACCTCGGAATCGAGGGCGAGGACGGCTTCGCGCAGCGCGCCGTCTTCATCGTCGACCCGAACAACGAGATCCAGTTCACCATGGTGACCGCCGGCTCCGTCGGCCGTAACCCCAAGGAGGTCCTGCGGGTGCTCGACGCCCTGCAGACCGACGAGCTGTGCCCGTGCAACTGGACCAAGGGCGAGAACACCCTTGACCCGGTCGCGCTGCTGTCGGGCGAGTGATCCGATATGTCTCTCGATGAACTCAAGGCTTCGGTACCGGACTACGCCAAGGACCTGAAGCTGAACCTCGGTTCGGTGATCGGCAACAGCGAGCTGCCGCAGCAGCAGCTCTGGGGCACCGTCCTGGCCTGCGCGATCGCCTCGCGCTCGCCGAAGGTGCTGCGCGAGCTGGAGCCCGAGGCCAAGGCCGCCCTCTCCCCGGAGGCGTACACCGCCGCCAAGTCCGCCGCCGCGGTCATGGCGATGAACAACGTCTTCTACCGGACCCGGCATCTGCTGTCGGACCCGGAGTACGGGACGCTGCGCGCCGGTCTGCGGATGAACGTCATCGGCAACCCGGGCGTGGAGAAGGTCGACTTCGAGCTGTGGTCGCTCGCCGTCTCCGCCATCAACGGCTGTGGCCAGTGCCTCGACTCGCACGAGCAGGTGCTCCGGAAGGCCGGCGTGGACCGCGAGACGATCCAGGAGGCCTTCAAGATCGCCGCGGTGATCCAGGCCGTGGGCACGACGCTGGACGCGGAAGCGGTGCTCGCGGACTGAGTCCCGCGGTATGACAAGGGCGCCCCGCCCGGCTGCGAGCCGGACGGGGCGCCTTGTCGTGGACGGGCTCTACGGTGCAAGGAGTTGGCCCGCCGCCAGCGCCGAGGCCACCGCGCCTCCGGCCACCACCGCCGAGGCCGCGAACAGCGGGACCCTCAGGGTCCACATGCGCAGGGCCGGGGAGCGGGAGACGCGGTCCAGCAGCGCGTCACGGCCGCGCAGCACGATCAGGCCGACGCCGGCGAGCGTCAGGGCCATACCGGCGCCGAAGGAGGCCACCATCGCAAGGGCGATGCCGACCTCGCCGGTGAGCAGCCCGGTCAGCAGCACCAGGAATGCGGACGGCGAGGGCAGCAGTCCGCCCGACGCGCCGAGGAGCACCAGGCCTCGCCAGGTGAGCAGGGACGGGGCGTCCGGAATGTGATGGCTGTGCCCGTGGTCATGCGCGTGTCCGTGGTCATGCGCGTGTCCGTGGTCATGCGCGTGATCGTGGTCGTGGCTGTGCCCGTGGTCATGTGCCGATGCGTGCTTGCGGTGGCGCAGATGCCTCCGCAACAGGCTCACGCCCACGCCCGCCACCACCAGCGCCGCGACAAGCTGCAGCCACCCCGTCAGCGCCGCCATGTCCGGCGTGCTCTTCGCCGCCAGCCACCAGCCGACGGCCAGGACCGCGACCGAGAGCGTGTGCATCACGGCCACGATGCCGCCGAGCCAGACCGCGTCCCGAGGTCTGCCACGGCCGCCCACGAGATACCCGGCGGCCAGCGACTTGCCGTGGCCGGGGGCGCACGCGTGCAGCGCGCCCACGGCCGCCGAGACCAGGAGCGCCAGCGGGAGCGCCGGGCCGTCGCCCAGGAGGGAGGGGAGGTCGGTGGTCCAGGCGGCGCCCGGTGAGGGCGCGTCAGCCGTTCCGCCCGAGAGCAACGCCACCGTACGCGTAGGGGACTTCGCCGTGTGAAGGCCGCCGCTGCCCGTGTCCGTCACAGAAAGCGTGCGGTACGCGGCGTCGATGTCGGTCAGCGCCGTGACCGTCAGGCTGATCCGGTCCACCGGCCGCGGGCAGACGAAGCGGAGCTTCATGCCGTCCGCCCGGTCGACCCGGCACGCGGCCCCGCCCTGACGTACGGCGATGTGCGTGCGCAGATAGCCGGCGACGTCACCGCCGGACTCCTTCGTCAGGACGGCGACATCGTCGTCCTGCGCGGACCAGGTCGCGTCGACCGCCGCACCCGCGGCCTCGACCTTGACGACCGGCGGTGTGCCGAAGGGGTGCGCCTCGGCCGTCCCCGCGCCGCCGAAGAGCAGCGCGGGGACGGCCACCAGGAAGAACAGCACCCCGGTACGGAGTGATCGCACAGCGTGCGCCTCAGTCCCGGCGCGCGGCCAGCGCGTGGACCGTGCCGTCGTCCGTCAGGGCGAAGACATAGTCACCGCTGACCGAGAGCGCCGAAGCGACGCCCGCGCCGAGGTTGTACGAGGCGAGTTGCCGGCCGTTCGCCCGGTCCAGGACCAGCACGCGCCCGTCCCAAGTGCCCACGTACACAAGAGACTTTGTGACCAGCGGATGCATCGTCGGCGAACCGTCGCCCGCCGTGCAGCCCATTGCGACCCGCCACGGGTCGTCCAGCGGGCTCTCGCCCGGCAGATGTCCGGCCTTGGTCTCCCACACCGGCTTCGACGGATCGGCCGCGCTGGTGTCGTAGGCGCGTACGACACCGTCGCGGCCCGCGACATACGCGATGTCTCCCCTCACCGCCGGGCTGGTGAGCGGCGCGCGCCCCGGCTCGCAGGTGCTGCCGCCGCCCAGCTTGGACTCCCAGGTCACAGCGCCCGTTTTCGGGTCGTGACCGCGGGTGCCGTACGCCGTGAAAGTGACCAGCTTCGCCGGCCCCGCGGCCGGCTGTGTCAGCACCGGGGACGAGTGGCTGTCGATGCCGCCGGCGGTGTCCTTGACCCACAGCTGCTTGCAGCTCGCGAGGTCCATCGCGATGACGGTGTTGCTCGACATGGAGTGCAGATAAGCGGTGTTGGAGCCGGGCTCGCGGATGGCCGTGCTGTGGGCCTGCCCCCAGGAGAACGCGGCCCCGAATCCGCCGGGGAGCAGCCCGCCGGTCGCGGCGTCCCGGCAGCGGATCGTGTTCGCGTCCTGGTAGACGGCGACCGTGCGGTCCTGGCCGGAGAGGCCGAAGACGCTGACCGGTCCGCCCGCGCGACCGTAACGGCGCACGGTGTCCCCGTGGGCCTCCTCGCGGTCGATCGACTGCCAGGCGATACGGCCACTGGCCGCGTCGAGCGCGTAGATCCGTCCGACGCCGGTCGTCAGATAGACCTTGCCGCCATGGAGCGTCGGCGCCGATTCGGCGTCGCCGTCCAGGTAGGTGCGCCAGACCTCGCGGCCGGATGCGATGTCATACGCGAGCATCATGCTGTACGGCGAGTCGAAGGCCCGGGACGAGACGATCAGTTTCCCGTCCGCGACCACCGAGCCGTTCAGATTGAACTGTTCGCCGGTGTGCCGTGCCCATGCGAGATCCAGCCGAGCACCCGGCTCGTCGCCGCTCGCGGACCGTCCGGCCTCGTCACCGCCCTGCCGCAGCCAGTCCTGTCCGGTCTCCGGCTGGGCGAGCTCGGCGTCGCGTACGACCTCGAAGGAGTTCCTGACCACCGGGAACTTCTTGCCCCGGGTGTCGTACGCGGTCGTCTCGGCGGTGTACGTGCCGGGCCGCAGCCCCTGCAGCGCCCCGCTCGCCCGGGTCCAGGCGCCGCGCGCGTCGGGACAGGGTTCGGGCGTGCCGCCTGACGGGGTGTAGCAGTTCTCGATGCCGGTCCTGGCGGCGCCCTTGCCGAATCGCACGCTGTCGCGCTTCACGACATGGCCTCGGCCGTCCCGTACGGTCAGCGTGGCCTTCGCGGGCGTACGGCCGTCGTCCTCGGCGTACACCTCGACCGGGACTCCGGCCCTGGCGCCGTGCACGCTGCCCTGCGCGGGGCTGACCAGCGCGGAATCGTCGTCGATGTCGAACTGCCGGTGGATGCCGGTCACATGGCCGGTGTCCTCGTCACGGCTCGTGCGGGGATCGTCGGTGATGTTGCTGAAGTCGAGGACCTTGTAGTCGGGGCGGGCGCCGTCGATGCCGTACGTGCCCTGGTTGTTGATCTCCACGGAACGCTTGAAGGCACCGCGCCGGAACTCGGCCTGCTGGTTGTGGCCTGCGGCGACCATCCGTACGTCGTACTTGGCCAGCTCGTCGATGGTCGGCTGCATGCCCGCGCCCGGGCCCCACTGGGTGAACAGCGAGCGGTGCGCGAAGACGAACACCTGCTTGCCGACCGCGTGCTGGGCCAGGTCCCTGCGCAGCCACTCCAGCTGCGGCTTGAGCCCGCTCGCGTCGTAGTTGTCCTCGAGTACGACGATGTGGCGGCCGTTGCGGTCGAAGCTGTACCACTCGGGTGCGAGGTTGCGGCGGTAGTACTCCAGGCTGCCTGCGTAGCCCTTGGAGGTGGCCGTGCCGCCGAAGTCGTGGTTGCCCATCACGGGGTAGAAGGGGTGGCCGAGCCGCCCCTGCTCCAGGCCCTTGCTGAAGAGGTCGTACCCGCCCTGGCGGCGCGGCTCTTCCGCGTAGTCCGTGACGGTAAGGTCCCCGGTCGCGATCTGCATCGTCGCGCCGTCGACCTCGGACATCGCCTCGACCTGGCCGGTCCACTGCGGCAGGGCCGTACGGGCTTCGGCGTCCGTGCGGTTGCCGACCTCGGAGTCGGAGTTCATGACCCACTTCTCGGTGGGATCCGAGGCGTTGCGGTCCGGCACGAGCGCGAAGTCGATCCCGCTGCCACCGGTCTCTGGGACCTTGTGGAAGAACTCGGGGATGTAGTCCTTGCGCAGGGCGGGGGTGTATCCGTCGGGCGAGACGATGCTGACGAGGTCGGTCTCGCGCCGGGCGGGGTCGATGTCCAAGGTGTACGTGCCGTCCGCGCGGGTCGTCGTCCACGCGGCGCCGTCGGTGACGTCGACGCCGGGCATGGCCCGCTCGCCCTTGTCCCGCTTGCCGTTGCCGTTGCGGTCCTTGAAGACGGTGCCCTCGACGGTGACGGTGGCCGGTGCCGCGTCGTCGGCGAACGCGGCCTGGGGCGCGAGGCAGGACAGGGCTACGGCTCCTGCGGTGGCAAGCTGGAAGCGACGGCTTGTGCGCAGCCCTCGTACCAGGGACGGCAGTCGCCGGGCGGCGAGCACGAGCACGACTGCGGCCGCCGCTACGAGCGCGACGGTGAGCCAGGGGAACGCCGGCCGGGCGTGCGCGCCCTCGGCGTCGACGAGGGGCGTGGCCGCGGAGGCGTCGACCGTGGTGCCGTCGAACTCGACGACGACCTGGGTCAGTCCGCCCTTCTCGAGGAGCGTGCTCAGGTCGAGCGCGTCGATGTGGCAGCTCCACGCCAGTTCGATCACGACACCGCCGGGGACACCGCCGGCGTCGCCGGGCACGCCCGAACCGGTGGCCGGGCAGCCCGCCGACAGCAGCCCGGACGCCCAGGCGCCGGCTGTCTCGGGGGACACCACGTCGCGGTGCACGATGAGACGGCCACTGGTGACGTTGTCACCGGTGGCCACGACGAGTTCGGCGTGTTCCGGCGAGACATGCGCCAGAGCGGGCTGGGCGCCGATGCCCAGCACAAGGAACAGCAGCGCGAGACAGAGCCCGGCCGCTGTGCGTATGTGTTTCATAAGAGCGGACGCTAGCCAGCATCCGCTCTTTTTCGAACCGGATCGGACGACTTTCATCGAGCCGTCCGCGAGAGTTCAGCTCTGCACCTTGGCCATCAGCGCCTTCATGTCCTCGATCATGAAAGGCCTGATCCCCGACAGATCCGGCGGAGGGGTCTCGTCGTCAGGACCGCTCGGCCCGCCGGGCGAGACTTCGAGGGTGAACACGGCTTGGCCGTCCAGCACATGGAGGGACGGCACATCGTCGTTCGCCTCGCCCACGACGAAGTAGGCACGCTCACCGAGTCCGTCGACCGGCTCCAGCTTGATCTCATCGTCGCCGTACACCGTCCACACCCCGAGGACCGCCTCGAACTCCGGCCCCGGGTCGGTCCTCTTGTGCAGCATGTAGCTGAGGGAGACACCCGGGGGCGAGACCTCGTAGCCACCGTCCTTGGCCGGCTCCGGCGCCTTCGCAGGCTGCAGGCTGACATAGCAGCTCGCCATGGAGAGGGCCTTGTGCTCCCGCCCCGCAGGCGTCCGGGACTCCACCTTGCCGATCGCGGTGGACAGCGCCTTGAGCCCGGTCTCCGTGCACAGGTTGCGGCTTGTCCGGTACCCGCCGAGGTCCGGGTCCCGCGTCTCGTACGCGTACAGTCCGCCCGCCCACACCACGGAGGCGACCAGCGCGCTGCCGAGCGCCCACTGCCACGCCGGGCGCGGACGCCGGGCGGGGACACCGTCACCGTCCGAGACCGTCTCGGCCGCGGCCGGCTCACCCTCCCGCGGCCCGGGAAGCTCCGCGTCGCCGAACGGCCGTTCTTCGCCGACCAGCTCCGGTTCGGAGATCACACGCCGTCCTCCGCGACCGGGGCGGTCGCGGGCGCCGGGACGGACGTCGGAGCAGGCGCCGCCTCGACCGCGGGCGCGGCGGGCGGCGGGGTGCTCCGCAGGGCGGCCTGTTCCTTGCCGTACGCCCGCAGATAGCCGACGACCGTGTTGGTCACCGCCACCAGCGGCACCGCCACCACCGCGCCGCCGATCCCGGCGGTCAGCCCGCCCGCCGCGACGGCGAGGACGACGGCGAGCGGATGCACCCGCACCGCGCGGCCCAGGATGAAGGGCTGCAGCACATGGCCCTCGAGCTGCTGTACGGCGAGGACGACGATCAGCACCATCAGCGCGGTGAACACGCCCTGGGTGACCAGCGCGACGACGACCGCGAGCGCGCCAGAGACGACCGCGCCGACCAGCGGGATGAAGGCGAACAGGAAGATGAAGACGGCGAGCGGCACAGCCATCGGGACGTCGAGGAAGTAGATGCCGAGGCCGATGAAGATGGCGTCGATGAGGGCCACTATCACCGTGCCGCGCACATAGGCCGTCAGCGTGCGCCAGGCACGCGGCCCGGCTCCGGCGACTCCCTCACGCGCCTGCTCGGGAACCAGCTTGAGCACCCAGTGCCAGATGCGCTTCCCGTCGTACAGCAGGAAGAGCGTGGAGAACATCGCCAGCAGAATGCCGGTGAGTATCTCGACCATCACCGTCACACCCTGCAGACCGGCCGAGGTGATCTCCTCGGTGTTGGTCCCGATGGTGTCGCTGAGGTTCTTCGCTATGTCGTTGATCTGGGACTCGGTGACATGGAAGGGGCTGTCAAGCAGCCAGCGCTTGAGCTCCTCGATACCGTCCCTGACCCGGTCGGAGAGATTGTCGAGGTTGTCCATGACCTGCCAGACCACGAACCAGCCGACCAGGCCCATGATGACGAAGCCGGCGATCGCGGTGACCGCGGTGGCGAGCCCGCGCGGCAGGCCGAGCCTCTTCAGCCTGGCCACGGTGGGCTGGAGCATCGCGGTGACGAGCAGCGCGGCGACGAAGGCGAGGACCACCAGCTGCACGGCGCTGATGACGCGCATCAACACCCAGAGCGTGCCTGCCAGTACGAGCAGCCGCCAGCCGGCCTCGGCAGCCACCCGGATGCCCCAGGGGATCGCGGCGACCGGGTCGGGCCTGGCCGCGATCGAGGGCGCGTACGCGGGCGGCGGCGGGACGGTGTCCGGGGAGGGCACGGCGGCGTCGGGCACATCGGACACGTCGTCCGCCGCGGCCTCACGGCGCTCGTCCAGGCGCTCCGAGATCCGGGTCAGACCGGCGCCCAGCCCGGCGAGCCATCCTGGCAGTGTCGACATGGTGTTTCCTCTTCCCCCTACCGCTCCCCCGGGAGTTGTCCGGGACCGACCGTACACGCACGGAGCCCCCCACCGTAGGACGGTGGGGGGCTCCGTGAAGTTGAGTGCCGGCAGATCCTAGTACCAGTGGTTGGCCTGCCAGAACGACCACGCGCCACAGGGGCTGTCGTAGCGGCTGTTCATGTAGTTGAGGCCCCACTTGATCTGGGTGGCCGGGTTGGTCTGCCAGTCGTCGCCGGCCGAGGCCATCTTCGAGCCCGGCAGTGCCTGGACGAGACCGTAGGCGCCGGAAGACGGGTTCTGCGCACGGTAGTTCCAGGTGGACTCGTGGTCCACGATGTTGCTGAAGCACTGGAACTGGTCGGCGGGGACCATCTGTCGTGCGATCGCCTTGACCTCGGCGACGGTGTAGGAGCTCTGCGTGGCGAAGCTCGTCGCGTCGCGCGCGGAGTCGCGGTTGGCGCGTGCCTCCGCGGCCTCCCGCTCGCGCTCGGCCTCGTCCTCGGCGGCTTCCTTCTTCGCCTTGGCGGTCTTGGCGGCCTGGATGCGGGCGGCTTCCTCGGCAGACTTCTTCGCGGCCGCGTCGGCCGCGGCGGCCTGTGCGTCGGCCTGCTGCGTCAGGGACGAGACCTGAACCTGGGCCTGCTGGCCCACGGGTATGTCTGCGAGGAGTGTCGCATCGGCTGCCGTTGCCTCGAGGTTGTCCCCCGAGGGCTGGGCATTGCCCGACGCAACGCCCACTACGGCGCCGACGGTGGTGACCGCGGTGGCAGATGCCACTGCGAATCCCCGGACCGAGATCCGGCTCACACGGTGTCCTTCCAGCATCGCCCGCATAGGTGACCTCGCGAGCGCAATCTTGCCCCTGGCGCTGGCCTCCATTGTCTGGGTCACGGGAGGCGCGGGCCCGGTGGGCAACTCCCTTGCGGGAGCAGCCCATGATGCTCGCGGGCGGCATACGACGGCAGTTCTTGAGTTGTGTGGTGCTGTGCACCGGGTGGTGCTGGTGTGCCGTATGCGGGGCCTGACGGAAGCAAGACTCTGCCGGAAGCCGACGCCGCAAGGCAATTCTTCGTTGCGTGTGAAAGCTCACACCCCGTTTGGGCCAGGAGTTTTACGGAAACTGGCGGACAGCAAGACGCCGCCCGGCTACGCTCTTGCGCCCCCGCCGGGCGGCGTCAACTGCCTTATTCCGTACTAGATGTGGCCTTCCTCCAGCATTTCGGTCACGAGCGCGGCGATCTGCGAGCGCTCGGAGCGGGTGAGGGTGACGTGCGCGAAAAGCGGATGCCCCTTCAACTTCTCGACAACGGCGACGACTCCGTCATATCGACCTACGCGCAGATTGTCCCGCTGTGCCACGTCATGAGTCAGAACGACCCGGGAATTCGCCCCGATTCGGGACAGAACGGTCAACAGGACGTTCCGCTCCAGGGACTGGGCCTCGTCGACGATGACGAACGCGTCGTGCAGCGAGCGTCCACGGATGTGGGTGAGCGGCAGGACCTCGAGCATGCCGCGCCCCAGCACCTCCTCGATGACTTCACGGCCCGCCACGGCCGAGAGGGTGTCGAAGACCGCCTGTGCCCAGGGGCTCATCTTCTCGGCCTCGGTGCCGGGCAGATAGCCGAGCTCCTGCCCGCCCACCGCGTACAGCGGCCGGAAGACCATCACCTTCTGATGCTGCCTGCGCTCCAGGACCGCCTCGAGGCCGGCGCACAGTGCCAGCGCCGACTTTCCGGTGCCGGCCCGGCCGCCCAGCGAGACGATGCCGACGTCCGGGTCGAGGAGCAGATCGAGGGCGATGCGCTGCTCGGCGCTGCGGCCGTGGATGCCGAAGGCCTCCCGGTCGCCGCGCACCAGCTGGACATTGCCCTCGGCCGTGATCCTGCCCAGCGCCTTGCCCCGCTCGGACTGCAGGACGAGACCCGTATGGACGGGAAGGTCGGTCGCCTCGGGGACGTAGAGCGTCTCCTCTCCGTACAGCAGATCCACCTGTTCGGCGGAGAGGGGCAGTTCGGCCATACCGGTCCAGCCGGAGTCGGTGATGGCCAGCTCGGCCCGGTACTCCTCGGCCAGCAGGCCGACGGACGAGGCCTTGATACGAAGGGGCAGATCCTTGGAGACGACCGTGACGTCGTACCCCTCGGCCTGCAGATTGCGCGCTACCGCCAAAATCCGTGAGTCGTTGTCCCCCAATCGGAAGCCGGCCGGAAGGACGCCGGGATCGGAGTGGTTGAGCTCGACACGGAGCGTGCCGCCGAGGTCGCCCATGGGGATGGGGGCGTCGAGGCGTCCGTAGCGGATCCGGAAGTCGTCCAGCAGGCGCAGCGCCTGCCGGGCGAAGTAACCGAGCTCCGGGTGGTGCCTCTTGGCCTCCAGCTCCGTGATCACCACGATCGGGAGCACGACTTCGTGCTCGTCGAAGCGGGTCAGGGCATTCGGATCGGCCAGCAGGACGCTGGTGTCGAGAACGTAGGTGCGCCTGTCGGGCATGCGGCGCTTTGTGCTGTTCACCACGGAAGGACGTACCCCCTCGAATGAGGTCGGGGTGCGACGGCGTCGCGGGCGATGGGACCGGGCTCTGGCCACGATGCAGGGGCCGAGCTCCGGCCCTCCCCGTAGTCCGCACAAGGGGTGCGGTCCTTCGTGTGCAAAGGGCCTCCCGGGTGAACGGACTGGGCCGCTCACTGAGATACGACGTTCGTGGATCGGACGTCGACCTGCAAGGGATATTCCCTCGAACATGCGCAGCCATGCCATGGCATATGACGACGCGTAGATGAACAGAGGGTGATTGCCTCTGCTGAGGGCTACGGAAGGGTGGGGCCGGGGTGCCTCAATTGCCGTAGCGGCGGTGGCGAGCGGCGTAGTCGCGCAGCGCGCGGAGGAAGTCGACCTTGCGGAAGGCCGGCCAGAAAACTTCGCAGAAGTAGTACTCCGAGTGGGCGCTCTGCCAGAGCATGAATCCGGACAGACGCTGCTCGCCGCTGGTGCGGATGACCAGGTCCGGGTCGGGCTGGCCGCGGGTGTAGAGGTGCTCGGAGATGTGCTCGACGTCGACGATCTCGGCGAGCTCCTCGAAGCTCGTGCCCTTGTCGGCGTGCTCCAGGAGAAGGGAGCGCACGGCTGCCGCGATCTCCTGGCGGCCCCCGTAGCCCACGGCGACGTTCACGAGTATGCCGTCCCGTCCCACGGTCGCCTGCTCGGCTTCCTTCAGTACGGACTGGGTGCGGGCGGGCAGCAGGTCCAGCGTGCCGACGTGGTGCACACGCCAGCGGCCGTCGGCGGCGAGGTCGCGGACCGCGTTCTCGATGATGCCGAGGAGCGGGATGAGCTCCTCCTCGGGGCGGTCCAGATTGTCCGTGGACAGCAGCCAGAGGGTGACGACCTCGACATCGGTCTCGGCGCACCAGCCGAGGAGCTCCTGGATCTTGCTCGCGCCGGCCTTGTGGCCCTGCTCGGTCGTGCCGCCCGACGCCTTGGCCCAGCGCCGGTTGCCGTCGAGGATCACGCCGATGTGCTTGGGCACCTGGGCGTGGTCGAGTCGGCCTTCCACCCGGCGTGCGTAGAGCCCGTACACCAGGTCGCGCACGTTCACTGTTCTCCATACCCTCCGTGCGGCAGTCCCCGAAGCCGCCACAGTACTGCGCACGGGCCACGGCGGCCCAACCCGGCCTGTCACAAGTCCGTGATAGGGAGGGATGCGTGACTGATTCCTCCTCCTACCGAGCCGCAGAGGGCCGCTACGAGTCGATGGAGTACCGGCGTACCGGCCACTCCGGGCTCAAGCTCCCCGCACTCTCGCTCGGCCTCTGGCACAACTTCGGCGACGACCGCACGCTCGACTCCCAGCGCGCGATCCTGCGCCGCGCCTTCGATCTGGGCGTGACG
This sequence comes from Streptomyces sp. NPDC002870, assembly GCF_042888505.1. Taxonomy (NCBI): domain Bacteria; kingdom Bacillati; phylum Actinomycetota; class Actinomycetes; order Kitasatosporales; family Streptomycetaceae; genus Streptomyces; species Streptomyces sp. NPDC002870. Next base: position 29,302 of record NZ_JBIAPW010000029.1, on the reverse strand, counting down.
CACTTCGACCTGGCGAACAACTACGGACCGCCGCCCGGTTCGGCCGAGCTCAATTTCGGCAAGATCTTCGCACAGGACTTCACCCCGTACCGCGATGAACTGGTCATTTCGACCAAAGCGGGCTATCTCATGCACCCCGGCCCCTACGGCGAGTGGAGCTCGCGGAAGTACCTGCTGTCCTCGCTCGACGCGTCCCTGAAGCGGATGGGGCTCGACTACGTCGACATCTTCTACTCCCACCGCTTCGACCCGGACACTCCGCTCGAGGAGACGATGGGCGCGCTGGCCTCCGCCGTGCGGCAGGGCAAGGCGCTGTACGTGGGCGTGTCGTCGTACAACGCGGAGCAGACCGCAGAGGCGGCCCGGCTGCTGAAGGAGATGGGCGTCCCGGCCCTCATCCACCAGCCCTCGTACTCGATGATCAACCGCTGGATCGAGGACGACGGACTGCTCGACACGCTGGAGAGCGCCGGCATGGGCTGCATCTCCTTCGTGCCGCTCGCACAGGGCCTGCTCACCGGCAAGTACCTCAAGGGCATCCCGGAGGGCTCGCGGGCCACACAGGGCAAGTCCCTGGACCCGGGCCTGCTCTCCGAGGAGGTCGTACGGCGGCTGAACGGGCTGAACGACATCGCCGCCCGGCGCGGCCAGTCGCTCGCCCAGCTGGCGATCGCCTGGGTGCTGCGGGACCCGCGGATGACCTCCGCGCTGATCGGCGCCTCAAGCGTGCAGCAGCTCGAGGAGAACGTCGCGACGCTGGCCGGACAGCCGCTGAGCGCGGACGAGTTGAACGAGATCGACGCCTTCGCCGTGGACACCGAGGGCACCAACATCTGGGCCGGGCGGAGCTGATGCAAGGCCGGTGAAGAGAAAACGGGCCGGTCCGTGGGGGGGATACGGACCGGCCCGAGGGGGGGTTTCCACCATAACCCTTCGTAAGTGGTGCGGAGTGCCACGCCATGCCGTAACTACGCTCCGAATGCGGCAGACGGCGGGGTGGCCGGTGGCCCGGAGCGGAAAACGCCTGGTACCGGCCTCGCGGCTGCCCGGAGCCGTACCCCCCAAGGGTGACCCCCGGGGGCGTGCGCCGGATTGACGTCCAGGGCCCTTCCGGCACCTCGTCAGGCCACCGGTTCCTTCGTCTTGTTGGCGACGATCCGCTCCATGAAGGTGTCGCCCCACTCGCCGAGCGGCAGCAGGGCGGCATTGAGCGCCTGCCCGAGCTCGGTGAGGGAGTACTCGACGCGCGGCGGGACCTCCCGGTACACCTCGCGGTGCACGATGCCGTCCGCCTCCAGCTCTCGCAGCTGCTGGATGAGCATCTTCTCGCTGACGCCGCTCACGTGGCGCTTCAGTTCCCCGAAGCGGTACGTCCCGTCGTGCAGCGCCCAGAGAATGAGCGCCTTCCACTTCCCGCCGACGACGTCCACGGCGGCGTCGAGACCGCAGGTGTAGGAAGGCTTGACCTTGTCCACCAGACAACTCCTCAGGTGTGCGCGTCCAACACTTACCTTTTCGCCAGTACACCATCTTACGGGAGTGACAATGAGGACAGGTAGTACGGCGCTGTAGTGGAAGGAGGTGCCCCAGTGGAAACCGTTCTGCGACACCATGCGCCAGGCGAGCGTGGGCAGGGCGAGGAGCGCGAGCGGCGAGCGCAGGGCGAACAGCGCGGACGGGGCGAAGACCAGGATCACGGTCATGGCTTTGATGTCGGGGCGCAGTGCGTCGAGCGGGGCGAAGGCAATGGTGCTGAGCAGGGAGCTGTGCGCCCCCTCGGCGAGGAGACCGCCATGTGCGTAGCCGCCCGCGGTGTTGAAGGCGGGCAGGGCTGAAGATCAAGACGCGCAGTGGTGGCAGAACGGGCCGGACCTGAGCTTGGTGGGCGGTGGCCCGGCCCTCTCTGCGAGGTCAGCTCAGCAGTTGGTTCTGCAGCACGACGGTCTGGTGGAAGGGGACCGCGTGGGCCTTGCCCTTTCGGGACTGGACGATCAGGGCGAGGGTGTCGCCCGCGACGACATAGGCCTGGCGGGTCTCTTCCGCGCCTGCGGGCGCGTTCTCCAGGTAGACGTACGTCGCGGTCGGCAGGACGTTGCCCGAGGTGTCCCAGGCGGGGTCGAGCTTGAACCCGGCCGTGCCGGCCAGCGCGGCTCCGGGCTTCGCGCCGGTACGGATCTCGTCGTCATTGAACGAGTCCGCGGAGGCGGCCGAGTCGAACTGGAGTAGATACACCCGGGAAGCCGTGCCGTCGGGCATGGTCCAGCCGCGGGCCGCGATGTGCCGCACCGCGTAGTCCTTGAGCGCGAGCTCAAGCTCGGCCCGCTTCCCCTCCTCGTACTCGGCGGTGAACTGCTTCGACGTCACCCAACCGCCGTTGAGCTTCTTGTCGACGGTCGCCGTCGCCGGCGCGGGCAGCAGGAGTTTCCGCTCGTCGGCGTAATGGATCTCTTCCCTGTTCCCTTCGGTGAAGGGGCGCGGGGTGTCCTTCGGGAGCGCGAGCAGCGACAGCTTCGGATAGTCCCAGCGGCCGTCGCTCTCGGTGGTGAGTCCCGGGACGTCCGTGCGCTCCATCGACGTGATGCCCATGGCGGTCCCTGCGCCGAGGCCGCCGCAGACGAGCACCGCGACGGTCCAGCGGGCCACGGCCCGCAGGACCGGGCGATCGCGTACGGGGGCGGGGACGAGGGCAGCGGGGGCTTCCGGGCCGGCGGGCTCGGCGGGCTCGGCGGGAACGGCGGGAACGGCGGGTGGCGCCTCCGACATCGGGAGCACGGGTGCCGTTTCCGTGGTCGGCTCGGTCATACGTACTCCCCAGGTGACGCGATGTGGTCGAGCTGCTTCTTCACCAGCTCGGCGACGGTGGACTTGTCGAACGGCTTGCTGCCGTACGCGGTGACGCTCACGAACAGCTCGGAGTCGAATGCCGAGCAGGCCATCGACTCCAGGTCGGGCTTGCCCTTGTCCTCCCCGTCCGCGTTGCCCTGAGGCAAGAGGAAGCAGGCGGACTTCTTGTGATCCTTGATTTTCGGGCCCTTGCGGAACTCGAGCAGCTCGGCCAGCTCCGTCCTGAGCTCGAACAGATCGTGGATCCGCTTCTTGTCCTTCATCTGCGTGATCTGCACCTCGACGACGAGGTCGTTCGCGTCCGAGGCGAACGAACGCAGGGCGATGCCCTTGACGCCCAGCTTGTCGATCCGCTTCTCCAAGTCGCGGCGCTTCTTGCCGGACAGACCACGGCCTCCCTCCTTGATGAGGGCGACGGCCTCCTTGTCCCCGATCTCGCCGTCGTTTCCGTACGACGCGATGTCCGGGCCGAGGCGGTAGCCGAGCGGTACCGGCAGCAGCAGCTTGCTGAGCGGCGTCGCTGCCCGGCCGCGCCCGGCGTTGCTCGCCGGGTCCTCGGCCGGGTCGTCATCGGACGGGCCCCATGTGGTGGTCGGGGCGGTGCGGTCGGCACGGTCGACGGTGAGCCCGGTGTAGGTGAGTCCGCCGGCGACGGCGCCGAGGACGAGCACGGAGGGAAGCACGGTGGCGAGGAGGCGGCGCACGCGGGCGGCCTTGCGTACGGGCGCGACCTCGGGCTCCGCGACGGGCTGGGCCTCCGGCTCCGGCACGGGCTGCGGGACGTCGGCTTCCGCGACCGGCCGGGCGTCAGCTGCCGCGACCGGCTGGGCCTGGGGCTCCGGCACGGACTGGGCCTCGGGCTCAGCGACCGGCTCGGCGAGCTGGTCTTGGGGTGTCCGGTCCTCGTTCACAGGCGCTCCAGCTGTCGCTCGGCCAGGGTGCGGATGTCGCTTTTGCTGATGCGCTTGGTGTCGAAGATGTTGATGTCGACCATGATGTCGCCGCGCTGGAAGATGGCACGGGCCCGGTAAAGCGGCAGATAACCCGCCTTCTCCTGGACCTTGTAGAGGTAGTACCGCCCGTTCCCGCTGCCCTTCAGCGCGTCGCCCTCGTTGCCCGCGCCGTCCTCGACCTCCGGCATGTAGTCGTGCTGGCCCTCCGAGTGGTCCCTGGCGCCCTCGCGCGAGCGGAACTGGACGAACCTGATGTTCGTCTTCTTGAACTCTCCCTGCTGCCAGGCGACCGCAGCGACCCGGCGGATGTCCGACTCCACGAGAGTCTCGAACATGTAGGCCTCGCTCTCGAAGTGGAGGACGTAGCTCGCCGTGTCCACCCAGCCGGCGTCTCCCGACCACATGTCGGTCTTGCGGGCATCCGACGGCTTGGCGAGCAACAGCCTGCGCAGATCGCCGTCCGTCTTGACCTTGCGGTCCTCGCCGGCGGACAGCGGCGCCGGGCGCTTGTTCTCCGGGAGCGGCTTCGCCGGGTACGCCAGATCCGACTGGCTCAGCGCGGGCAACGGCGTGGGCTCGCGGTCGGCCTGCACTCCGTAGCCGACGGCCGTACCGCCGACGAGGCCGATGACGGCGGCAGCGGCGACGATCAGCGCGGTGCGGCCACGGCGACGGGCGGGTCGGCTCACGGGCTCGCCCTCCGCTTCCGGCTCCGGGGCCGGGACCGGGACCGGGACCGCTGTCGGCACCGGCAACGCCGCGAGCTCCTGCGCGGGCTCCAGCGCCTGTGTGTCCTGCGTTTCCAAAGGGTCCCCCCACGAGACCTGAGGCGCGGATTCCGTTATCCGCGCACAGAACTGACACGCGGGGGGCGGGAGGGGTTGTGGCGCGGCACATTACAGTTCCGCATAGGGCGAAGAAGCTCGTGATCAAGGTGACAGCCAGGGCCGACGCCCCCGAACGCTGAAGCTGACGGCCAGTCACCCCCGGATCTGCCATCGTCACTGGGTGTTGGCGACGCAGCCCGGGCAGAAGCGTGAGCCGCGGCCTTGTCCCCACATGCTGCGAAGGTTGACGCGGCGGGTGGTTGGAGAACAGGGGAACGCCCAGCACACCCGCACGTCCAACTTCCCTGTCCCCTGGGCCAGACAGCGGCCACAACGCATGGAAGGGGTATCAGAAGCGAGACGCTACAAGGCCGCCGAGCAGCAGTCCCGCAAGCGCCCCCGCGATCATGAAAGGCCCGAACGGGATCGCGGTCTTGCGGCCGGCACGACGCAGGACGATGAGCCCGAGTCCGTACACCGAGCCGAGCAGAAAGCCGGCGAAGGCACCGGCGAAGAGCACCGCCCAGCCGTACCAACCGAGGACGACGCCCAGCGAGAGGGCGAGTTTGACGTCGCCGAAGCCCATGCCGTTCGGGTGGATGAGGAAGAGCACGAAGTAGGCGGCGCCGAGGGCGAGTCCGCCGAGCAGCGCCGCGGGCCAGGAGCCCGCGGTGCCGGGGAGCAGCGCGGCGAGCCCGAGGAGTGCGGCGGCCGCGGCGGCGAGGGGCAGGGTCAGCTGGTCCGGCAGGCGGTGAACGTTGCGGTCCACGAGGGCGAGCAGTACGGCGAAGGGCGTGAGCAGCAGCCAGACGGCGAGCTCGGGGCGCGGCCCGGTGGCGGCGGCGAGGGCGGCGCAGCCGATGGCGGTGACGAGGGGGACGAGACGCGGTGCGGGTGCTTCGGTGTCCCGGGTCGCCGCGGGCCCTGCTGCCTTCCGGGCCGGAACGGCCGTGGCGCAGTCCGCACACGCGCCGCCGAGCCAGCCCTGCGCGGGCCCCGTGAACGCGTGCCCGGCGCGGCAGCTCTCGCGCCACGCCTCCTCCGGCTCGACGGAGAGGCGGTACGCGGCGCGCGGGACGAGCAGCCCCGTGGCGGAACCCCAGAGGGCGGCGACGGCGATCAGCGTGGCGTACACGGCAGCGAGCGTAAGGGGGACCGCGGGGGCGGTCATGGGCCCTGGGGCCCAATCCTGGTGATCCGGGGCCCACGGGCGTGGGCCGGACGCTACCGTCTACGGCCATGGGTCGACGGCGTCAATGGCACAACGGCACAGGGACGTTGCGGATCGCCGACGCGGCGCTGACTGACGCGACGCCGACTGACATGACGTTGGCTGACGCCTCGTTGGCTGAAGGGTCATTGCAGGTGGAGATCGCGGCTACGTACGGGCCTCGGCGCCGCGGGCTGCTGGGGCGGGACGGGATCGAGGGCGCGATCCTGCTCACCCCGTGCAACAGCGTGCACACCTTCCGGATGCGCTTCACCATCGATGTGGCGTATCTGGACCGGGAGTTGAGGGTCGTCGACGTCCAGACGATGAAGCCGGGCCGGCTCGGCAGGCCGCGGCTGCGGGCACGGCATGTGCTGGAGGCGGAGGCCGGGGCGATGGCGGGCTGGGGCGTGCGCCCGGGCGTACAGCTGAGTATTGCGACCGCTACTCGAGCCTGGTGAGCTTGTCCGCCTGGGCGGTGAGCAGGGCGGGCGGGATCTGTGGCGTCCGCGGCCCTTCGAGGTTGGCGGTGTAGAAGGTGGCCAGCGTGCCGCCGGAGCGTACGACGTGGAAGACGAGAGGCACCGGCTCGCCCTCGTAGTCGCCGGTGACCTGGTAGGCGAACGCGTCGTCCCCCACCTGCGCGGCGACCGGCAGCGCCTTGGTGCCCCGGTACGTCGACGGCCCTTCGCCGCCGCTCGCCTTGAAGCCCCGCTCGCACGCCTGGACGGCGGCGCGCAGTCGGCTGAGCGCGGTCGTGGCGCCCCGCACGCCGTGGGTGGTGAGGAATTCCGAGACCGCTGGACGGTTGTTCTTGGCACCGGTGAGCTGGCGGTACGCGGAAGCCTGGGCGACGGGCTCGGGCTTGCCGTTGATGACGGCGGTGAGCGGGGCGCACTCGGCCCTGTCGGCACTCTCGCCCTGGGGCGGTGGGGCGTCCATGGGCGCGACATTGAAGCCGGGGACATCGCCCTTGGCCAGGATGGCCTTGTCCAACTGCGCTTGAGGGAGGGACTTCGGGGGCGTGGCGGCAGGCCGCGCGGGATCGGCGGGCGTGGGCGTCGCAGGGGCGGGCGTCGCGGTAGCGGGCGTCTCGGTGGCGGTCGTCGCGGTAGCGGGCTTCTTCTGCCGGGGCTTGTCGGCGGTGCCGCCGTCGCCGCCCTCCCCGCCGCAGCCGGCGGTGAGCCCGATCGCGAGGGCCAGGGCCGCTGCCACCGCTGCCACCGCTGCCGTACGCTGCCTCATCCCTGCCCCGTCCCACGCCTTGCTGCTGAGAAGCCGTCCCGTCGCCGCACGCTAACAACCGTGTTCGCGCCCGCGCATGGGCCCAGGGACCCAATCACGACGCCTACGGCCCGCGGCCGGCACCACCGGTGCGGTACGCCGCCTACATCGACCGCGCAAGCACCTGCTTCTCCTCCCACAGCGGTTTCTCTTTCTCGGACTTCGGGTGGATGACCGTTCCCGTACGCTCCAGAACCACCAGAGAGCTGAGCAACAACCCCTTGATCAGGCCGTGTTGCACCGGGTGGCGGGTCGAGAAGTAGACCTCGTACAGACCCTCGACGAACCCCCGGAAGAGCTTGGGGTCGATCTCGCAGGTGTCCTGCTCGGACGGTGTGAGACCGGTCGGCAGCCGCATCAGCTCCGCCGTGCTCTCGGCGAGCGCGATGTACCACTTCGCGATGCGCAGGGCCGGATCCCAGACGGTTTCACCGGAGACCTCGAAGTAGTAGCTCATCGCCTGTAGCAACTCATCCCGTGAACTCCAGCCTGATGTCCAGCCCGGGATTCTCGTCCCTGAGCTTCTGAATACGCTGCTCGAGTGCGGTACGGAAACGCGGATCGACATTGGCGTTGGTGAAGCGGAATCCGATGGGGGCCTGTTCGTAGCCCTTCATCTGCTTACGGGCTTCAAGATACTTCGCAAGCTTTCCGTCCACCTGCTTGGTCAGCCATGTCTCGTCGCCGAACAGCGCGCTCTTCTCTTCCCACAGGACTCCGCCGTCGATGTGGTCGATATCGGTAATCCTGTTTCCGGTCTTCGGATCGTACACATCGTACTCACGCTCACCGTCGAGCGGACCGCAGCCGGTCGGGTCCTCGTTGTGTACGAGTACGGGAGTCCGCCCGGCCAGCACGTAATAGGTGTGCGTCTGCGCGACGGTGAGGTCATGGGTCGTCTGCCGCCCCGTGTAGTGCCGCGCGGTGAGCACTTTCAGCCCGGTCCCGTCGAGCGCACGCAGCCGGTCTCCGGCCTCGATCTCGCCGGCGTCGGCCCAGCGTCCCTGGCCGGTGAGCCAGAAGGGGTGGGTGTCGGTCGCGTCGACCATGGCCGTACCGGATCTCGTACGCACCGTGAGCCGGGTGAAGTCCTTGTCGTCGTGCGTGGTGATGGTGTTCGTGACCGGCCGCGTCCAGGTTTTCCCGCTGTACGGGTCCGTGGCTTTGACCCGGTCGCCGATCCGCACCTTCTCGATGGGAATCCGACGCCCGTCGGCGAGCAGCACCGGCGTTCCCGGAGGGAAGCTGTGCCGGGGGCAGGCCGCCGGTTTGTCGTCCGGCTTCTTCTCGCCGTCCTTGGGTTTCTTCTTGTCCGCGTCGAGTTTCCTTTTCGCGTCGGCGAGCTTCTTCTCCGCGTCCGCGACCCGCTTGCGGTTCTTGATGAGCCCGGTCAGCCCGTCGTACAGATCCCCGCCGTGCTTCTTGAGCTTTCTGACGAGCTCGACGGCTTTCTTCCACTTCCACGGCGCGCCGTATTTCGCGGCGAGCTTCCCCACCGCGCCTCCGACGAGGCTGAGGAGCACATTGACGAGCGTCTCGGTGCAGGCGCCCATGTCGCCCTTGGTGATGCAGTCGAGGGCGTCGGTGATCCCGAGCTCCTCGGCGAGGATCTTCGCGAGTTCCTTTGCGGCCTCGATGGCCTTGTCGCGATCGGACTTCTCGGCGGCCTGGGCGTCCTGAAGCTCTTTCAGGGCCTTCTCGTAGTCGAGCTGCGTCTGCGTCTTGTTGCCGTCGCCGGGACCGTCGTCGTCGGAGGCGGGGCGACCGTCGCCCGGATCGCCTCGGCCGCGGTCGTCCTGGGCCTCGGAGTCACCGCCGCCACCGCAGTTCTCGCCGCCGGTGATCTTGCACACCTGCGTGCTGAACTCCTGTGCGATGGCAGGTCCGAGACCCGTCGCCAGCAGCGCCCCGACGATCGCCACGACCACCGCGACCAGACCCACGTACTCGATCGCCGACTGGCCCGACTGGCCCGGTCGCCTCTTACGCAGGCCCAGCAGCCGTGCGTGTGTGCGTGGCAGAGTCCTACGCACCTGACGGCGAATCCGACGCACAACCCCCTGTGGCGACATGAACGCGACGCTAATGCGCCATGGGCAGGAGGTCGTGGGCCCTCGGGCCCAAAGAAGGGCTCAACTCCGCGTGGGACCAGACCTGTTGCCGGACGGACTGCACGGCGGCCGGATCAGGGCTCCCGGGGCAGAGTGGCCGTATCCGCCACCTTGGCGTGGCGCCCGGTTCCGCGGCCACGCTCGATCGCCGTCCACGCGGCGAGCCCGAGCAGCAGCACCGTCCCCAGGCTGATTCCGGTGATGCCGACGGCTTTCAGCACAGGGCTCTGAGGGCTGCCGTCCCCGAGGCGGCCTCCCTGAGCCGTCGCCCGGTCCTCGTCCGTGATCCCGAAGCCCGCCGCCGTCGCGTCCCCGTCGTATGCCGGGCCCGGCTGTGGTTCGCCCTCGACGCCCACACGCAGGACCATGGGGAGGGTGCTGCCGATCCGTTGGTCCAGGGTGACCCGCACGTAGTACCAGCCGGAGAAGCGCATCGCGCTGATGGCGTCCACCTGGGGCCGGTACCGGTGCGAGAAGGCGACCGGTGCCGTGCCGAGTGACACCGCCGCCTGCTTGCCGAGGTAGCTGGCGCCGCCTCCGTCGACGAGCCCGCGCGCGGTGTTGTACAGGGCCATCTGCAGGCCGTCGACGACAGCGGGCGCCTGGCCCGTCGGGGAGTTCGCGACCGCGGCGTCGAGGAAGAGCTGCTGGCCCCAGTCGACCGGCACCTTGTAGAAGCGGCTTTCGCCCGGGCTCAGTTCGTCCCGCCAGACGCCTTCGCCGACCGCCGGTGCGTCATTGAATCCGGTGCCGCCCGTCAGGCTCTTCTCCGTCCCCGTCTGCGCGGGCGGAGCCTGCGAGCTCCAGGTGACAGGGGCCGGGGGTGCCTGCGCATCCGCCCCCAGCCCCGGCTCCGACATGAACTTCAGCTCGATGGGCCAGCCGGCGGAGCCCGGACCGGTGTCGGAGCCGATCCATTCCACGGTGTAGAGATAGCTGCCCGCGTCCTGACACGCACGGTTGGGCTCGATGCGACGAGTGGCGTAACCGGCGATCGGGCGGGCGGTCGTGCCCTTGAATGTGACGTCGCTGCCGTTGCTGCACCGCTCGCCCTTCGGGCTCGCCAGAGAGACGCGGATTCCGCTGAGCACGCCGACCTCGGTCCCCGGCGGCGGGGCCAGAACCGTCGAGACGAAGGCATTGGACGTGTCGTCCAGCACGATTTGGTAGTGCTTCTTCTCGCCCGCGGAGATGGTGTCGGTGTACGTCCCCGGCTTCAGCGAAGGGCCGCCGGCACTGGTCGCGGAGCCGCGCACGGCTTCGGCGTCCGGGGCAGTCCGGTAGGGGGCGCCCCCGTCGGAACCCGCGGTGTTCAGTGCCGCCACCGGATGCACACCCAGCATCAGCAGGCACAGGGCCAGCGTGCTGACCGTTCCGGCTCTGCCTGTCGTCATTGCTCCGCTCCTCCGCACCGCACCAGTCCCTCGACACAGGCGAGAGCCGGCCCGCAGCACGCTGCAGGCCGGCTCCCCCGCGATTCAGCCCATCACGTCCGCGGTCAGTTGCCCGCTCCCCTGGGGAAGGAGACCTCGACGCGGCGGTTCTTCTTGCGTCCTTCTTCTGTCGCGTTGTTGGCGATGGGGTACTGCTCGCCGTACCCACGGATCTCGTATGTGATGCCCAGGGCGCTCAGCTGCTGCGACAGCACCCTGTGCACCGCGTCCGCGCGCTGCCGGGACAGCACGTCGCCGTGCTCGGAGGTACCCAGGTCGTCGGTGAAGCCGAAGACGCGGACCTTCTTCGCGTCCTGGTTCTTGATCTCCGCGGCGATGGCGGCGATACGGGCATTGGCCGCGCTGGAGAGCTTCGCGCTGTCCTTGCCGAAGAGCACCTCGGCCTGAAGCGCGAACTTGATGTCGGAGTTGGTCTCCTCACGGCGTTCCTCGCCGCCGATCTCCTCGACGACCGACTTGATGTCGATGACCTTGGGCTGGGCGAGGGTCGCCCCTTCTGGGAGCTTGAGATCGGAGTCGCCTGGGTCGATCTTGACGGGGGCCGCCGCCGAAGGGGTGGGATAAGGATCTTCATCGGCCAGGGCGCCGGCCGCACTCATGAGACCGAACGACAGGGCTCCGGCGAGGACGGTCGCGGCCGTGCGCGCGCGGACACGTCCGGTGCGGGTGATGGTGGCGCTCATCAGGAGAGCTCGATCGACGTGCTGGGGAACCCCGGGAACTGGAGGGCGACCTTGGTGGTCGTCTGCGGGGGCGCCGGGAACTGGGCGAAGAAGGTGAGGCTCTGGCCGGGCTTGATGTACCCGTCGTACGCGTATGTCGTCAGCGGGCGATTGTCGGTGTCGCGCAGCACGTAGTAGCGCTTCCTGCCCTGGGAGTCCACCAGCGTCATTCCCGCGAATGAATGGCCTGTGGCAGCCACGTCCTGCTCCAGCCCGTACCAGCTGACGGGAACGGAGAATCCCGCGGAGCCGGTGTTCTTGAACTCACCGTCCACGGTGAGGAAGCCGCCGTCGTCACGCTTCGCCGCGAATACGGACAGCTCCAGCCCGCCGTCGCCCTTGACTGTCGCGATCGGCTCACTGGCCACGGAGTCAGGGGCAGTGGTCCCCTTGTCGCCTCCCTTGGTCGGCTGGGGCGCCGTCGAAGCCGGCTCCTTGGATTCCGAACCGCCGCCGTCGCCACCGCAGGCGGCCAGCGAGAAGGTCAGGGCCGCCGACAGCAAGGCTGCCGCCCCGGCCCGGCGCACGGTCCTCACGTGTCGCATCGTCATCAATCCTGTTCCTTAACGCTCGTTCGAGGTCAGTCCTCGGCCAGTCGGACGGTGAAGAGGTCCGTCATATCGGGAAGCAGATCCGGCTTTTCCGGATCGATGATCCAGTCCTTGGTGTCGCAGACGAGCTTGCCCGGAGACGGCTTCTTGTCATTGCCCTTGCCGGGATCCCGGTCGTCCCCGCCCTCCGGGGGAGCAGCCGACTCATCGGGCGCGAAGGTGCAGCGAGGCTCCACCACAGCTGTGGCTGTCGCTTGCGCGTGCTGATTCTCCGTACCGTCGATGATGCTGTCGCCCATCGGCCTGCGGGACCGGGACTCCACCCTGAAGCCCCACCGTCCGTCCGTCAGCGCGTCACAGTGGAGGTTGTCGGCGTCGTTCCTGGCGGCGAAGCGGGCGGCCTCCGCACAGCCGTCGGCAGTCTTGGCCGGCTTCCCGTCGAAGAGGCCCCCGAGGTCGTCCAGGAAGTCCTCCAGCTTCAGCTGGTCCCGGGAATCCTGTGCGGCTGCCAGGGCTGCCGCGTCCGCGGCTGTCTGCGTACCGTTCCGGGTGATGTCGGCCTGACCGAACGCAAAGTACACGAGCGCAAAGAAGAGCAGGCCAACCACCGCTGTGATGTACAGCGGTGTGGCCTGCCCTGCGTCTGACTCAACCGGTGGACTTACTGGCCGCCACCGCCGCCGCCCCCGCCATTGAGGACCGAACGGATCTTCTCCGAGAACTTGCCTGCGATCTCGCCGCCGAGGTTGGTCTGCAGCAGCAGGGCGACGATGGCCACCACCAGGATGGTGATGCCGACGTACTCGATCGCCCCCTGCCCCTTGTCCTTGCGGCTCTTGACGCCCTCGAGGACCGAGTCCCTCCAGTCGGTCACATAAACCCTGGCCCGTGTCGCCGCTTTCAGACCGATGTCCGTCATGACGCTCCCCTCCGGTTCCGGCCGGCCGTCGCCGGGCCGGCACGTACGACTCCTCGTTGCCGTCCACGCTTCCGGCTTCCTCCTGGCCGGTCTCGCTTCCGACGGGAGAAACGTACGGCGGGGCCACATCCCCGGGCATGGGCCTCAGGGCCCAACTCCGGGCCCAATCCCCATTCATGGGGTGGGCCCTGCGGGCCACGTGCGAGCGGGAACTCCGCACACGCTCATCCATGCCGCGCCGACCCCCCTCGCGTCGCCATGCTGTGCCAGACGGCGATGGCTTCACCGCGGCTGCCCGCGTTCAACTTGGCGAAGATGCGGTTGATGTGGTTCTTGACGGTCTTCTGACTGATGAAGCAGGACGCGGCGATCTGCTGGTTGGTCATGCCGGACGCAATCAGCTCCATCACCTCCACCTCCCGCTGACTCAGCTCGGTGATCACTCCGCGCAGTCCGTCGACTACACCGGGGCTCCGAGACGAATGTGCCACATTTGCTTGCGTAAGCGAAGGCGCTTGAGCAAATTGCTGCGGAGAGGCCGGCTGGTGTCGCGTGAACGCCGTGCCCAGCTCGTCGGGAAGCGGCTGACCGCCCCCGTCGCCGGGGCCGTCACCCCGCACCCTCGCCAGCAGCGCGCTGGAGGCGGAGTGCGTGAAGTGGGCCCGTCCCGTCTTGATGTCCCGTACCGCGGCGACGAGTTGGTCGGCGGTGAATTCGCCGTGAACGAGATAGCCGCCCGCGCCCAGGCGCAGCGCCTCGTGCACGATCTCGCTCTCCCTGCTGTACGTCATCATCAGCACCGGCGCCAGCCGCACCAGGTGCGGCAGCGCCGAGATGCCGTCCACGCCCGGCATGCGAACGTCCAGCAGAACGACGTCCGGGCGGTGCTGGACTGTCGCGTCGTAGGCCTGGCGGCCGTCGGCCGCCTCCGCGACGACTTCCAGGTCGTCGCGGCCCTGCAGCAGAACGGTCAGCCCGGCGCGTACTACCGGGTTGTCGTCGGCGACGACCACCCGCAGAGGTGGGGCGGCCGGCATCGCGGCCGGTCCGGGCAGAGCGGGGTATTCGCCGGTGGTCACGGGCGGCGCGGAGGCCAGGGGGACACCCGTGGTGTGGTCGGAGCTGAGCGGCGTGGCGTGCGAGGACGTGTGCTGCGAGACATGGGACTGCTGGGTCCAGTTCTGCCCCGAGCCGTGGGAGACGTCGTCCGGCATGCTGCAGCCTCCTCTCGGAAGGTGGGGACGGTTGGTTGGTTGTGGTTGGTGAGCGGTGAGCCGGTCAGTGGAGCAGCGGCGTTCGGTGCCGCGTGGGTTGAGGGGGGATGCCGGGGATGAGCCTGAGTGCGGCGGCCGGCAGTTCCAGGCGGACCTCGGTGCCTTTCGCCGCCCGGCCCCTGCCGATACGGATGCGGGCCCCGATGGAAGCGGCCCGCTCGACCATGCCGACCAGGCCGAAGTGGCCTGCCCTTCTGAGGTCGTCGAGGGTGATGCCGGGCGGAAGTCCCCGCCCGTCGTCGTACACGCTGATCCTCAGTACGTCGCCGACGACACCCGCCGAGACGTCGAGGTAGCTGGGGTGACCGTGGCGGTGGGCGTTCTCCATGGCCTCGGTGGCGATGGTGAGCGCCTGGCGGGCGACGGCGTGCGGCGCCGTCGGTACGGGAATGTCGCCGAGCCCGCGGAACGTGGCCCGCACGCCGTAACGCCGAGCGAAGTCATCGGTTCTGGCGCGGAGTTCGGCCATGATGTCGACGCCGCCGTCCAGGCCGGACTCGCGTCGCAGATCGGAGAGCAGCTCGCGGGACTCGGTCGCGGCGCGGCGGGCCGAGCGCGCCACCAGCTCGGCCTGGTGCTTGACGGTCAGCGGGTCCATCCGGTCGGCCGTCCCGGCCAGGCCGTCGGCTGCGAGTGCCAGTCCGTGGAGCGTCTTGGCGACGGAGTCGTGCATCTCGCGGGCGAGCCGGGCGCGTTCCTCCTCCACCGCGCTGCTGACCGCGAGGCGTGCGCGGGTCTCGGTCAGCGCCTGGGATGCGGCGCCGAATCCGAGCAGGAGGCTGCGGAGCGCGCTGCCGACGGCTCCCGCCATCACGCACAGGCCCACCATCAGCAGCGCCGAGGCGTCTGCCTCGATCTTCTCGTTGATCGCGTAGGAGGCGGCGAGGAGCAGCGTCTGAAGCGGTGCGAAGATCGCGGCGCCACGCCACCCGTACACGAGTCCGGCGAGCAGCGGGGTGCAGAAGGTGACGTACGTGAGCGTGGAACCGGGCGAGGCCGAGAACAGCAGCAGCGCCCCGAACAGCATGTCCACGGCGAGCAGCGAGGGATGGCGCAGCAGCACAGGGCCGAACCGCTCCCAGTCGCGCAGCAGCACATAGGACACCATGACGGTGACGAGGACGGCCGCGCCCACGAGCCAGCCGCCGAGGCCCCGGTCGACACCCGAGAGTGCGAACGGGGCGGCGAGCGCGGTCATGGCGAGGCGGAAGCCGAACAGCTGCCGGCACAGCGCCTGCAGGGCGTTGACCTGGATGGGCAGCGAGGGCACATGTCCCGGGGCACTCTCGGGAGCGCCCGCCTCTGAGCCACCGGTCAGTGCGGTCCTTCTCAGCCCGGCCCTGGTCAGCCCCGCCCTGGTCAGCCCGGCCCTGGCTAATGCAGCCCTCATGGCTCAGCCCCCGAAGATGTCGTTGAAGTTGACATTGGAGGCGTAGTAGAAGCCGACCACGATCAGGATCATCGTCCCGGGGAGCATGAAGCTGGTGACGATGAGCGTGGCCTTCGGGACGGCCTTGGCGGCCTTGCGGCGCGCGTTCTGGGCGTCGGTCCTGCGCATGTCGTTGGCGATCTGGATGAGGGTGTCGACGATCGGGGCGCCGAGCTCCTCACCCTGCTGCAGCGCGGACACGAACATCGACACCTGGTCGGACTCGTTGCGCTTGCGCAGCTGCTCGAAGGCTTCGCGCCTGCCCACGCCCATGTCCATCTGACGCAGGGTGATGCGCAGTTCGTCGGCCCAGGGACCTTCGTACTTCTCGGCGACGCGCTCCAGCGCCTGGCGGAAGCCGAGTCCGGCGGAGACGACCACGGCCAGGACGTCGAGGAAGTCGGGAAGGGTCCGCTCGATGTCGTCCCTGCGCCTGCTGATGGCAGCGCGGATGAGGACGTCGGTCCAGAAGAGGCCGTAGAGGAGGAAGAGCACGGCGAACACGATCTGGCCGTTCATCAGCATGCCCAGGGCCACGAGGGAACCGAGGACCCCGTATACGGCGCGGCGGGCGGCGTAGCGGTCGAGGGTCAGACCACCGGGGTTGCCGGCCATGTCCAGCTTCCGGCGGACGGCGTCGACGCGCTTGGGTCCCATCATCCGCAGCACATACGGCGCGTAGCGCATGCCGATGCGGTCGATGGCGGAGCCCGTTGCGCTGGTGCGGCTGGCGCCGACCTCCAGGGCGACGGCGAGGTCGCCGGGAAGCTTGGCGTCGGCGCGATACATGCGTACGCCCTGGAAGGCTCCGTAGACGGCGAGCCCGAAGACGGCCGCGAGCAGCAGTCCCATGGTGTGTTCCCTCCCTTCTGTGTGGGTCAGAGGTGTGGATCAGATACGGACGCGGGTGAGGCGGTTGATGAAAAAGAAGCCGAGCGCGTAGAGAGCCGCAGAGACGATCACGGCGAGCCTGCCGACCAGCGCGCTTGTCATGTCGTCGAGGGCGCCGGACCGCATTCCGTCGATGAGCAGCAAGAAGCCCACACCGAGCACGGGAACGGCCACCGCGGTCACCTTGACCTGGGAGAGCAGGGTCGTGACCTCGCGGCGGGTCTCCTTGCGCTCCTCCAGGGTCTGGGTGAGGTTGCGCAGCGAGGAGACGATGGTGCCGCCCGCCCGGTTGGAGAGGATGAGGGTCGATACCAGGACGGTCAGCTCACGGGAGGGCAGCCGCTCGACGAGATCGTTCAGCGCGTCGTCCAGAGAGCGGCCCATGGTCAGCTGATCCGCAACCCGCCGCAGCTCCTCCCTGGCCGGATCGTCCAGCTCGTCCACGGCCATGCTGATGGCGGTCCGCAGCGCGAGACCGGCCTGAGTCGCGTTGGCGAGTACGCGGGTGAGTTCGGGCAGCTGGTTGATGAACGCCTCGGTGCGCTTTTGGCGCTGCCAGTTGAGAAAGCCGTTGGCTCCCCAGACTCCGATGACGGCAGCGATGATCCCGAAGAAGGGCGCGAAGACCGAGCCGGCGATGAAGTACAGGGCGAGCAGCGCGCCGACCACGTAGACGAAGTACTCGCCCGGGGTCAGATCGAGCCCGGTCGCCGAGATCTGGCGCTCGATCCGCTTCCCGAGGCGCGTTCTGCGCAGCCGACGGTCCACAGCGCTGAAACGACGACGCCGGCCGCCCTCGATCGCGAGCTGTCCTGTCTGCGTCATCCGCTCCAGCAGGGCTTGTCGCTGGGCCTGGCCCGAGGAGTAGACATGCACCCCGACGACGGCGAGCACACAGCCGAGCAGGGTGACACCCATCGTCAGGAGCGGGAGGTTATCCATGTCGGGCGGGGCCTTCTCGGTGAGCGGGCGGACGGGGGCGGGTGGGGACGGCGAGCCGGTCAGGCCGTCGACGTGCGCGAGGCAAGCTGCTCCTCCGTACTGGCGACGCCGAAGGCCGGGGGTAGCGACTCGCCCGCCATGTAGAGGCGGTCCGCGATCCGGCGGGGCAGCGGGAAGTACACGAACTTCCCGTGGATGCGGCCGTCCGCGGCCATCGGCCGGGCGTCGAAACGGCAGACCGTGACGATCCGGTAGTCCTCGCGGCCGTAGGAGTCGACGATGGCGATTTCGGTGATCTTGCGGGCGCCGTCGGCGTGCCTTGTGAGCTGCACGATGACGTCGACCGCGCTGTTGATCTGGTCGTGGATCGCCACGAAGGGGATCTCGACCTCGGACATGGAGCTGAGGGTCTGCAGACGCATCAGGGCGTCCTCGGCGCTGTTGGCGTGGACGGTGGCGAGCGAGCCGTCGTGACCGGTCGACATCGCCTGGAGCATGTCGAGCGTCTCGCCGCCGCGGACCTCACCGACGATGATGCGGTCCGGCCGCATACGCAGGGAGTTGCGCACCAGGTCACGAATGGTGATCTGGCCCTTGCCCTCGACGTTGGCCGGCCGGCTCTCCAGCGTGATCACATGCGACTGCTGGAGCTGGAGCTCGGCCGAGTCCTCGATGGTGACGATGCGTTCGCCGCCCGGGATCAGTCCCGACAGGGCGTTGAGCAGGGTCGTCTTTCCCGTGCCGGTGGCGCCGGAGACGATGACATTGAACTTCGCGCGGACCAGGCCGACCAGCAGCATCAGAATCTGCTCGTCGAGCGAGCCCAGGCCGATCATCTCCTGGAGGGTGAAGGCTCTGGGGAAGCGCCGGATGGTGAGGATCGGCCCGCTCAGCGAGAGCGGCGGAATGATGACGTTGACACGCTCGCCGCTGGGGAGACGGGCGTCGACCATCGGATTCGCCTCGTCCACCCGCCGGTTGACGGTGGAGACGATGCGCTCGATGGTCTGCATCAGCTGCTCGTTGGAGGAGAAGCGCATCGGGAGCAGCTCCAGCCGTCCGCTGCGCTCGACGAAGACCTGATCCGGTCCGTTCACCATGATTTCGCTGATGGAGGCGTCTTCGAGCAGCGGTTCCAGGATGCCGAGGCCGAGCGCCTCGTCGACGACCCTGCGGATGAGCTGGGAGCGCTCGACGGTGGACAGCACCGGGCCCTCGCGGCTGATGATGTGGCTGAGGACGCGCTCGAGGCGGGCGCGGCGCTCGGCCGCGGCGAGGGCCGACATCTCGGCGAGGTCGATCTCCTCGAGCAGCTTGGCGCGGTAGACCCCGACGAGCCGGCTCTCCTCGCTGTGCCCGGTCGTCGGCTCGGGGTTGTTGATGCGCGCCCGCAGGCTCATGGGTTCAACTCCCTCGTACGGCTTGCCTGGTGCTGTCGGTCAGTCACGGGGCATGGTGGCGCTCTTGGTGGTGCTGAAGTCGAAGCCCGGTACGAGGAAGGGAATGCCGACTGTGGCGGTGACCTTGATCTCGTCGCCCGCCTCGGTCTTGTCGAAGTCGGCGTCGAGCCAGTCACTCATCGACGCCCGGCCCGCCTCCTCGTAGCCGATCCGGGCCTGGTCCTGCGAGGCCACCCGGGCCGCGGCCCGCGCCGCCGTGCCCGCCTGCTGCGCGGCGTACACGGCAAGACCGACCTGGACCGCGATCAGCGCCACCAGGAGAAGCAGGACGAGCCAGCCTCCGTACTCGATGACCGCTTGGCCCCTGTCCCGCCGGATTGCCTGCTTCCGCATGGCTCAGTTCCTCTCCGTCGCGGCGGCGGCGCGGCCGGGAACAGTGATCGGGAGGTTGAAGGCCCCCGGGAAGAGCAGCGGCACTTCGAGGTCGGCCCTGGCCTTGACGAGATCGCCGTCCTGCCCGCAGGAGATCTGGTACGACCAGCTGCCGGGCAGGTCTTCCTGCCCGGCTCGTTTGCACGCCGCGTCGCGGTCCCCCTCGGTCGCCGTGCCCGCGCTCACGGCCTTGTCCGCCGCGTTCCCCGCGAGTACGAAGGTGTAGCCGACCAGCGCGGCCTGCCACAGCAGGACCATCGTCACCAGAATGATCGGGACCATGCCCGTGAATTCGATGACGGACTGGCCGCGGTCACCGCGCAGGCGCGGGTCTCGGTACAGCGCGCGTACTCCTGGTCCCGTCATGGCTCAACGTTCCCCCTCAGCCCTCAGCCTTGTATCTGTTCACTTCGTACGCCCTGGTCACTTCGTACGCCCCTGGCGGCGGCCGCCGCCGAGCGAACCGCGGTCCTGGCGGAACCTGCTCTGCTTCTCGGCGGTGGCGTTCCTCACCAGCCCCAACTCCCCCGCCAGTGCCCACAGTGCTTGTTTCACCGTGGACTTGGACTCCAAATCCTGCATACGGCCCGCATCGACGACCGCTTGAAGTTCCTTGAAGCCGGCCGGGACCGACACTCTGGCCACCCGGGTGGAAGTGATCTTCTCGACCAGCGCCGGCTGGATCTCCGTATTGCGCGTATGACGGTTGACGACGGTGACGGTCTCCTCCGCCTTGCGGATCTGGAGCCGGTCCCAGAGCCGGACCATGCGCTTGGTGGCCCGGACGGTCACCACGTCCGGGGTGGTCAGCAGCAGTGTGGTGTCCGCCATCTCGATGGCGGCGGCGTTGGCCGTGTTCATATGCGTGCCGCAGTCGATGACGACGATCTCGTAGCGGTGGCGCAGCGCGCTGACGATCTGGCGGACCAGCCGGTCGCTGACCTCCTCGCCCCGCTCGCCCTCGGCCGGCGCGAGCAGCAGCCCGAGGCCGGTGTCATGGCTGAACAGCGCGTCCTGCAGCACGCGGGGTGAGATGTCCTGGATCGCGGTCAGGTCCACGATGGACCGGCGGAACTGCACATCCAGGTACGAGGCCACATCGCCGCCCTGCAGGTCCAGGTCGACGAGCGCGACGGTGTGGCCGGAGGCCTGGGCTGCGAGCGCGAGCTGGATCGCGGTCACCGTGGTGCCGACCCCGCCCTTCGCGCCGCTGACGGTGACGACGGTGCCGCCGGGCCCCGTGAAGACATCGGCTCCCTGGCCCAGGTGGCGGCGTACACCGACGGACCAGCCGGCCGCCGCCTGGACGCGCTGCGCCAACTCCTCGTACGACAGCGGCAGTCCCACCAGGCCGCGGGCACCGGAATCCATCGCCGCCGAGTAGAGGCCGGGGCTTGCGTCGGCGGTGACCAGGACGACTCCGACGGCCGGAAAGCGCAGCGCCACCTCCCGGATCAGTTCGAGGGCCGGGACGGGCCCGATCCGCTCGTGGACCAGCACGACCTCGGGCAGTTCATCGAGCGATTCGCCCGCCAGCCGGGCCAGCAGGTCGAGCAGTGAGGTCGAGTCACCGACCGGCGAGGCAGGTTCGGCGTCCGGTAACTGGCTGAGGAGGGTGGTGATGGCTCGGGAGGCGTCGGCGTCACCGACGGCCGGGAGAATGCGTGTCGTCATCCGGCCCTCACTTGTTCCTGTCTTCTGAGAGGTCGTAGCTGCCGTCGCCCGGGCGCAGCGTGGTGGGGCTGCCGTCGGGAACCAGGGCGAGGCGTACGTGCTCGGCGAAGGACTCGGCGTAGGCGACGCGCTGGGCGTCCGTGGTGTTGAGGGCGAAGGTGATCGGCACGGCCTCGGTGGGGCCGCTGTCGCGGTCGCCCTTCTTCGGGTCGAGCGGGGTGAGTTCGCCGACGTCCAGCACCTTGGCGTTGGCGACGATGATCCGCGACTGGTCCACCTCGGAGTCGTTCTGCGCGGCGAAGGTGGCGAAGATGTTGACCAGCTTGCCGGGCCTGATCTTGCCCGCGACTCCGGTCGCCGCATCGATCATGATCGCGATCTCCTGCTGGCCGCTCTCCAGGCTCGGACGCTTCACGATCATGTCGTCCTGGAGCAGGGATCCTCTGCGGAGCTGGGTGACGGCGATCTTTCCGTTGATCACGTCGAGATCGGTCACCGCGCTCTCGGAGAGCCATCGCCGCGGCATGGTGATCTTCTCGAACTGGCCCGGCGCCAGGGGCGTATAGGGCGCGATATCTGTCCTGACCCGGTAGGCGGCAACCTCGGGCCCGACTTTTGAATTCACATCGCTGATCACCGAAAGCACACCGGCGAACGCGCCGAAGGCGCACAGAACCGAGAGAAGCAGAAGTATGACGCCGCGGCGCTGCCGTGAATTCATGGGCGGGACAACCTCGTTCTCAGACGTGGACTGACGGAGCGGACAGGGAGAGCGGAGCGGTTTGGTGCACGCCTTCGACCGGCCGCCGCGGTCCGTGCGGGGCCGCCTGGCCGACGGCTCACGACCCTTGGGGCGTAGGCGTTCCTTGGTTCAGGACACCGGGCGCGCGAGTTTGGTTCTCGATGGACGAGAGGGGGGACAGGCAGAACCCGCAGCGATCACCGATCAGTTGAATGCCGCACCAGGAGCACACCTCTCGCCGTACGGACGAAACCAATTGATAAAGAACAGAGATGTCCGGAAGAAAGGCGGCGAATTCGATCAACCTGGCCGTTCCCCACCAGCGGGGAGATTCGGCGGGCAGCATGGATTCCTGCACATGCTGAACCCGCCAGGAGGGCGCGAGAGTCCCCGTCACCCAGTCCGACTGTAACTGGCCTCTCGCCACGATCAGTTGCGTACCGAATTGAGGACCCGCCAGATCGCCGCTGCCGATCTTCACGAGCTGTGGATGGGGATTGGCCAGTACGCCGAACTGTGAGCCCGGGACCCAGGACTTGGCATGGGACTTGAGGCTCACGGGGACCCGGTCGAGCTTCGTGACCGAGCTGAGCAGCGCACCCGCGTAGACATAGTGGGAGAGCAGCCGGGCCGCGGAGGCGACGACTCCCGCGCTGAAGTCACAGATCGACAGCTGCCGCATCTGACGGACCAGCACGGCGACGCCCAGCGGTGGCAGATCGAGCTTGAGGAGCGCGATGCGGTCACTCTCCAGCACGGAACGGACCGTATGCAGCCGGCGCTCGTGGACCGCGGGGATGGATGCGGGATAGAGGGCGATCACATACCCGTGCTGCTCCAGCAGGACGGTCATGTCGGCGAGGGCGGCGTCCAGGGGCTGGGCTTCGGGCGACTGCAGCAGCGCCGCGGTGGGCGTCTGCTGATCGGTCGGCGGCAGCACGAGATCTGCGCTGGTGACAGCTATCGCGGTCGGCACGCTGGTTCCCCGTTCGCCCCGGCCGCCGGAGTCCCGACGCCCGCAGATCCCTACTGCTCCGTGCTCCTGCTCCTGCACTTTAGCCACGTACAAGGAGGCAGAGAACACCTTTCAGAACCGAGAGCTGCAACGTGCACACGCTGCGCACAGGCAAAATCGGCTGAAGCGGTCATTTGTTAACTCGTGTTACTCCACAGTGAATCCGGCGGCACTCGATTCGGCCTCGACCCCCTGCCCCTGTCCGCGGACCGGCGCGGCCTTCCGTATACGAATCATCGCCAGAGGTCTTGACAACCCTATTGGTCTGGACCAGTTTGTACGCCCAGCGGTGGCCACCGTTCCCATACCCTCCACACCCCCCAACTCCCCCACTGGAGGCAGCAAGTGGACCGCACCACACGCTCACGGAGATGGCTCGGCGGAGCGCTGGCGCTCGCCGTCGGGACCGGTCTCACGCTCTTGGGCACCACCGGGACCGCGCAGGCCGCCGACGTCAATGTCGCCAAGAACGCCGGCTTCGAGTCCGGTCTCGCCAACTGGACCTGTTCCGGCGGCAGCGGCGCCACCGCCTCCTCCCCCGTGCACGGCGGCGCCTCCGCCCTCAAGGCGACCCCCGCCGGGCAGGACAACGCCAAGTGCACGCAGACCGTGGCCGTCAAGCCCAACTCGAGGTACACGCTCAGCGCCTGGGTGCAGGGCGGCTACACCTACCTCGGCGCGACCGGCACCGGCACCACCGACGTCTCCACCTGGACGCCGGACTCCTCCGGCTGGAAGCAGCTGACCACCAGCTTCACCACCGGTGCGAGCACCACCTCCGTCACCGTGTACACGCACGGCTGGTACGGCCAGGCCGCGTACTACGCCGACGATGTGAGCGTCTTCGGCCCGGACGGTGGCGGCGGCGGTGACCCCGACCCGGTGGTGCCCTCCACGCCCGCCGGGCTCAGCGCCGGGGCTGTGACCTCGTCGTCCGTGGCCCTGTCCTGGAACCCGGTGTCGGGAGCGACGGGCTACAACCTCTACCAGAACGGCGCCAAGGTGCAGTCGGTGACCGGGGCCTCGGCCACCGCGACCGGACTGAGCGCCTCCACCTCGTACCAGTTCCAGGTGACCGCGACGAACGCGGCCGGTGAGTCCGCGAAGTCCGCGGCGGTGACCGGTACCACCTCGAGCTCCGGCGGCGGGGGCGGCACCGTGCCCAAGCACGCGGTGACCGGCTACTGGCAGAACTTCAACAACGGCGCCACCGTCCAGAAGATCAGCGACGTGCAGGCGCAGTACGACATCATCGCCGTCTCCTTCGCGGACGCCACCGGGACGCCTGGTGCGGTGACCTTCAATCTCGACTCGGCCGGGCTCGGCGGCTACACGGTCGCCCAGTTCAAGGCGGACGTGGCAGCCAAGAAGGCGGCCGGAAAGTCCGTCATCATCTCGATCGGCGGCGAGAAGGGCACCATCACGGTCAACGACTCCACCTCCGCCACGAACTTCGCCAACTCCGTTTACGCACTGATGCAGGAGTACGGCTTCAACGGCGTCGACATCGACCTGGAGAACGGGCTCAACTCCACCTACATGACGCAGGCACTGCGCTCGCTCTCCCAGAAGGCGGGCTCGGGTCTCGTCATCACGATGGCGCCGCAGACCATCGACATGCAGTCGACGTCGAACGAGTACTTCAAGACGGCGCTCAACATCAAGGACATCCTGACCGTCGTCAACATGCAGTACTACAACAGCGGTTCGATGCTCGGCTGCGACGGCAAGGTCTACTCGCAGGGCTCGGTGGACTTCCTCACCGCGCTCGCCTGCATCCAGCTGGAGGGCGGTCTCGCGCCGTCCCAGGTGGGGCTCGGCCTGCCGGCCTCGACCAGCGGCGCGGGCAGCGGCTACGTCTCCCCCACGATCGTGAACAACGCCCTCGACTGCCTGGCCCGGGGCACGAACTGCGGATCGTTCAAGCCGTCCAAGACGTACCCGTCGCTGCGCGGTGCGATGACCTGGTCCACGAACTGGGACGCGAAGTCGGGCAACGCCTGGTCGAACGCGGTGGGACCGCACGTGCACGCTCTGCCGTAACTCCTCCACGCAATGCCGTACGGCCCGGACGCCGAGGGTGTCCGGGCCGTACGCCCCTGAGGACGGTCAGAAGAAATCGGCCCACGGCTGGTCGGCGATCTGCTTCACACACAGAACCAGGAACAGCAGCCCCGCGATGACCAGCATCGCGTTGCTGAGCATGCCGTTGCGCCATTCCCTGGGCGTACGCCCGGAGTTGAGCAGCCAGACCAGCGTCAGCGCCAGGAACGGCATGAAGGCGGCGCCCAGCACTCCGTAGATGATCACCAGTCGGAACGGCTGGCCCTGGAAGAGCAGGATCATCGGCGGGAACGTCAGCCACAGCAGATACGCCCGGAACGGCACCGACTTCTCACGGGCGCCCGAGGCCACCTCCTCGCCGGTGACGGCCTGCTCGCCCGCGCCCAGGCGGTCCTTGCGGTAGCGCTCGACGAAGTCCGCGAACATCAGGCTCACGCCGTGCCATACGCCGATCAGCGAGGTGAAGGACGTGGCGAAGAAGCCGATGAGGAACAGCTTGGCCGTTCCGGCGCCGTACTCCTTCTCCAGGATGTCGCCGAGCTGGATCAGGCCCTTGTCGCCGCTTGCGATGGCGACGTCCGCGGAGTGCAGCAGCTCTGCACCGACGAACAGCATCGCGATGACGAAGACGCCGGTGGTGAGGTACGCGACGCGGTTGTCGAAGCGCATCACCTTCATCCAGCCGGCGTTGGTCCAGCCCTTGGCGTTGACCCAGTATCCGTACGCGGCAAGGGTGATGGTGCCGCCGACGCCGCCGATCAGGCCGAGGGTGTTGAGGATCGAGTCCTTCTCGTCGGGGAGGACCGGGAGCAGTCCGGCGAAGGCGTCGCCGAGGTTCGGCGTGACCCGGATCGCCAGATAGACGGTGACCACGAACATCACGCCGACCAGCACCGTCATGACTTTCTCGAAGACTTCGTACTTGTTGAACCAGACGAAGACCAGGCCGACGACCCCGGTCAGCATCGCCCACCACTTCAGGCCCATGACGTCGGGGAACAGCGCCTGGAGGGGCAGGCCGCTGGACGACATGGCCGCCGCTCCGTACACGAAGCCCCAGACGACGACATAGACGACGAAGAACCAGGTGGTCCAGCGGCCGAGGCTGGCCCAGCCGTCGAAGAGCGTGCGCCCGGTGGACAGATGCCAGCGGCCGGCCGCCTCGGCCAGGGAGATCTTGACGACACAGCCGATCACGGCGGCCCAAAGGAGCGTGTAGCCGAAGTTGCTGCCGGCGATGAGCGTGGCGACGAGGTCACCCGCTCCGACGCCGGTCGCCGCGACGACGATTCCGGGACCGATGTATTTCCAACTCGACTTGCGTGGAAGCGAGATGGACTCGTCGGTATTGCTTTCTGTGGTGCCTGCCATGAGCTCGGCCGCCTTCCCGCTCGTCCCAGGATGTGACTGGGGTCACCCAAGCGGGGCGAGAGAGATCGCGCAAGAGGGTCTGCGGCCCGCCGTGCGTGCCCGCCGTCGACGGTGTTCGCGGCCTTCAACGCCTATGCCGGCCCGCACAAGGAGATCGAGGTCTACGACTTCAACGGCCACGAAGGCGGCCGTCCGCATCAGCGGGCGATTCAACTGCGATGGCTGGCAGGGCGGCTGCGGGCCACCCGTTGTGACGCGGGGGGTTTACAGCTTGGGGAGAAACCTGTAGTCACTGAGGTTGCGCCGTCCGATTTCGTTTGAGCTTGTTCGCAGTTGAGGGTTCGTCACCATCGAACTGGGCGTGCGGAGCGGGACTGACAACGTTGCCAGGCAGGCGAGCGGAGGCTTTCGGTGCTCACAGGGTCACCCGGATCACGCAGCAGACTTCTGACATGGCTCGCCGTCGTGCTGAGCGCCGCGCTCGGCATCGGCGCCCTAGCGGCCCCGGCCGACGCCACCGAACGGAAGGACGGAACCTGGACCGTCACCCAGCGGGCCGGAGCGAAGCAGGACCCTCTGACGGCGGACATACGGCTGGACGATCCCCGGGGGGCGCTGTCGTTGAGCGTGCGCAGCGGCGGGACGACCGTGTTGGAGAGCGCTCCCCTGGGCATCGTCACCACGGCCGCAGACCTCACCTCCGGCCTGCGCCTGCAGGGTCGGCAGACCCAGGAGATCACCGAGCGGTACGAGACCACGACCGGCAAGGAGCGCCGGCGCAGCACACGGATGACACAGACGCGCTTCTCCTTCACGGGCGAGAACGGCGCACGGCTCGATCTGCTCGTCCGGGTCTCCGACGACGGCGTCGCCTACCGCTATGTGCTGCCGGAGCCGGGCGACGTGACAGTGCTCAGGGAGGCGTCCGCGTTCCAGCTGCCGGCCGCCTCGCCCGCCTGGCTGATGCCGTACACCCCCAACTATGAGCGTCCGCACACCGAGACGACCGCCGCGGCAGCGCCCGCCGGGGACTTCGGCTACCCCTCGCTCTTCCAGGTCGGCGGCAAGTACGTGCTGCTGACCGAGTCGGACGTCGACGGGCGGTACGCCGGCAGTCATCTGGTCCATGAGTCGGGAACCGGCCGGTACACGGTGGAGCTCGCCGACGAGCGGATCACCTCGCCCGGACCGCTGGCCACCCCCTGGCGTACGGCCGTCATCGGCGACCTCGCCGCCGTCACCGGGTCCACCCTCGTGGACGACCTGGCGCCCGCGTCCCGTATCAAGGACACCTCCTGGATACGGCCCGGCAAGGTCGCATGGTCCTGGCTCGCCGGGTTCGGAGCGGCGCAGCGCAGTCTGGAGACGCAGCAGCGGTTCGTCGACTACAGCGCCGCGCACGGCTGGGAGTACACGCTGGTCGACGACGGATGGAAGACCACCGACTGGATGCCCCAGCTGATCACCTATGCCCAACAGCGCGGTGTGAAGGTGCTGTTGTGGATGCACTGGAGCGATCTGGACACCGCGGCCGAACGCGAGGAGATCCTGCCGAAGGTGAAGGGATGGGGCGCGGCCGGCTTGAAGATCGACTTCATGGATTCTGACTCGCAGGCGCGTTTGCGCTGGTACGACGACATACTCCAGGCCACGGCGCAGCAGAAGCTGCTCGTCAACTTCCACGGCTCGACCCTCCCGCACGGCATCCAGCGCACCTGGCCGCACGTGATGACGATGGAGGCGGTGTACGGCGCCGAGCAGGGCAATGTCTCCATCCGTGACGTCGCCACCCTGCCGTTCACCCGGAACGTCGTGGGGTCCATGGACTACACGCCGATGGGCTTCCAGTTCGGCACGCGCAACACGTCGGAGGCCGCCGAGCTCGCGCTCTCCGTCGTCTACGAGTCGGGCTTCCAGAACTTCGCCGGTTCGGTGAAGGCCTACCGCGACCGCCCGCAGGCGGAGCGCTTCCTCGATCAGGTGCCGACCGTCTGGGACGAGTCACGGCTGCTGTCCGGCCAACCGGGCGACGGGGCGACCTTCGCGCGGCGGCACGGCAACCGCTGGTTCCTCGGCAGCGTCACGGCGGGGGCGGCGGCGACACAGCGGGTGCCCCTGGACTTCCTCGGCGGGGGACGCTGGCGGGTGGACGTCGTACGCGACGGACAGGGCGGGCTGGTCCGCGAATCGCACGTGGTCGACCGCCGGGACACGCTGCCGGTGGCGACCGTGCAGAACGGCGGCTTCGCCGCGCTGATCTGCCGGGACGAGCCCGGCCGCACCACCTGCGACCGGCCCGTGGACCGGATGCCGTTGACGACACTGACAGCCGGGCCGCAGAACATCCAGGCCGAGCCGGGAGCAAGTGTCCAGGTCGACGGCCGGTTCCTCGTCGAGGAGTTCGGGCCCGCCACGGACGTCACCCTCACGGCGACCGGCCCGAAGGGCTGGACCGTCGAGGGCCCAGGTGCCGAGACCGGCCAACTGCCCACGGGCAAGCCCCTCGACGCCCGCTGGACGGTTCGTGTCCCGGCAGATGCCGCGTACGGCTACAGCGAT
This sequence comes from Streptomyces sp. NPDC002870, assembly GCF_042888505.1. Classification (NCBI taxonomy): domain Bacteria; kingdom Bacillati; phylum Actinomycetota; class Actinomycetes; order Kitasatosporales; family Streptomycetaceae; genus Streptomyces; species Streptomyces sp. NPDC002870. Next base: position 634 of record NZ_JBIAPW010000029.1, on the reverse strand, counting down.
GTGATAGTCGCCGCCGGCTACCGCGTGCCAGGGAGGAGCGCTGTCCTGCGTTCAGACAGGACGGTGCGGGTCTTCCTCTCGCCCCCCGGGGTCGACTTTGTCAGCGACCTGCCGTTCGCCGCCGAACGCAACGGCTGGGGACCGGTGGAGCGCGACATGTCCAACGGCGAGAACAGCGCCGGTGACGGCGGTCCGCTGCGCATCCGCGGCATGGTGTACGACAAGGGCCTCGGCATGCACGCCTCGGGCGAGGTCTCCGTCGACATCGCAGGCGCCTACGACCGGTTCACCACCAAGGTGGGCATCGACGACGAGGTGACCGGCGAAGGCAGCGTCGTCTTCGAAGTGATCGGCGACGGGCGGGTACTGGCCACGACCGGGGTGCTCACGCGCGCGGACGCGGCACACCCGATCGATGTCGACATCGTGGGCGTACAGCGGCTCACGCTGCGGGCGACGGACGGAGGCGACGGCATCAACTTCGACCACGCGGACTGGGGTGACACCCAACTGCGGCTGACGGCCGCTCCTCGGGCGTACTAGTACTCCAGTTGCGTTTCTCCATTTGTCCTGGTCAGCGTGCCTGTTTCGAGTCTAGTGGGCTGACGCTGCATCAGGGCGGTGGTGGTTCGTG